>NZ_JBWKRS010000030.1:0-88026 GCF_059419385.1 Pseudomonas sp. GW821-FHT05H12
CCCCCCCCCCCCCCCCCCCCCCCCCCCCCCCCCCCCCCCCCCCCCCCCCCCCCCCCCCCCCCACCCCAGCTCCTACAATTGGAGTCAGTGAGATGTATCAGAGAACCTTATCCAGGGTGATCGGAAAGTCCCGAACTCGCTTGCCGGTGGCGTGATAAATCGCATTCGCCACCGCCGCTGCCACCCCGACAATACCAATCTCACCCACGCCCTTGGACCCAAGGGCATTGACGATTTCGTCATGTTCTTCGACAAACACCACGTCTATGTCACCGATATCGGCATTCACCGGGATGTGGTACTCCGCCAGGCTGTGATTCATGTAGCGCCCCAGTTGATGATCGATCTGGGTTTCTTCGTGCAGCGCCATGCCGATGCCCCACACCACCCCGCCGAGGATCTGACTGCGCGCCATCTTCGGATTGACCACGCGCCCCGCTGCAATCGCGCTGACCACACGGCTCACCTTGAGGGTGCCCAGGTCTTCATCCACACGCACCTCGACAAACACCGCCGAGTGAGTGGCGGTTGAATAACCTTCGCGTTTCTTGTCAGGTTCACTGTCGACCTGCACTTCCAGAGCGTCTTTGCCCCCGTCCTTGACCAACTGTGCCAACGACACACTCACGTCGCGGGCATGGAGCTGGCCGCCTTCAAAACGGACGGTCTCGGCCTCCTTGAACACGGGATAAGTCTGCCGGGCGATTTCCAGCAACTTGACGTTAAGCGCTTCACACGCCTGCTGCACCGCGGTCCCCACCGACGAAACGGTAAACGAGCCGCCCTGCAAAGGTGCGGTAGGCAACGATGAGTCACCGAGCAAAAAGCTGATATTGGCCATTTCAACGCCGCTGGTTTGCGCCGCGATTTGGGTCATCACGGTGTAGGTGCCGGTGCCAATATCGGTGGTGGCGCTGCTGACCGTCAGTTTGCCGTTGGTGTCGATGCTTGCCTTGGCACTGGCCTTCATCTGCATCGCTTCCCACACGCCGCCGGCCATGCCCCAGCCGATCAGTTGGCGGCCGTCGCGCATGCTGCGTGGCTCCGGGTTGCGCTGGCTCCAGCCGAAACGTTCGGCGCCTTCGCGGTAACACTCGCGCAGGGCTTTACTGGACCAAGGTTTGTCTTCGTTCTGATTGCGTTCGGCATAGTTGATCAGCCGCAGTTGCACGGGGTCGATGCCCAGCGCGCAGGCCAGCTCATCCATCGCGCACTCCAGGCCGATCACACCGAGGGCGGCGCCGGGTGCGCGCATGTCCAGCGGTGTGTACACGTCCAGTGGCACCAGCTTGTAGGTCAACTGCACGTTGTCGCAGTGGTAGAGCATGCCGCTCCACTCCACCACGTGTTCGCTGAAATCCTCGAAACGTGAGGTTTGGCCAATCGCCGTGTGCCCCAGTGCCATCAACCGACCGTTGGCCGCCGCGCCCATCTGCAAACGCTGCAAGGTGCGTGGTCGATAACCGAAGGTGAACATCTGTTGGCGGGTCAGCGTCACGCGCACCGAACGCTTGAGCGCCAGGGCCGCCATCACGGCCAACGGCAACTGATATTGCGGGCGCAAGCCTGAACCAAATGCCCCGCCGACAAACGCGGCAAAAACCCTCACCTGGGTGTTATCCAGGCCGAAGACTTTTTGCACATAGGCCTGACAGTTTTGCGGGCCTTGGGTTTTGTCGTGGATATGCAAGGTGCCATCGGGCTGGTACAGCACGGTACTGGCATGGGGCTCCATGGGGTTGTGGTGTTCGATGGGCGTGCTGTAGTGCAGATCCAGGTGGACGGCAGCGGTGCTCCATTCGGCCTGGAAGTTTCCGCGTGGTGCAGGCGGCGTTTGGGGTGACGGGTGCGCCTGTTCCTGTAAAGCCAGCAAGTCAGTCTCGAAGGGTTCGGTGGCGTATTCGATCTCCACCAGGGAGCCTGCATGCCGTGCCAGTTCCAGGTTGTCAGCGATCACCAGGGCCAAGGGCTGGCCGCTGTACAACACGCGGTCGTTGTACAACGGACGAAACGCAGAACCGTCGGCCGCATCGGCGTCAGCAAACGCGTCGTCATAGCTCGCGAGTTTCGGCCGGTTGAGGTGATCAAGCACCATGACCACGCCCGGCAATGCCAAGGCTTTGGCGGCATCGATGCGGGTCACTCGCCCTTTGGCGACGGTGCTGGACACTACGCTGCCATACAACAAGCCTTGTTCCGGGAACTCACCGGCATAACGCGCCTGGCCAGTGACCTTGAGCAGACCGTCCACCCGGTCCAACGGTTTGCCGATAGCGGTCATGGGCGTGCTCCAGCGAGAGCGGCATCACTCAGGGCGCGAATAATCCCGCGGCGTGCCAGCTTGATCTTGAACGCATTGTGCGCCAACGGTTCGGCATCTTGCAGCAGGGCGTCGGCGGCCGCGCTGAAGGTCTCACGGCTGACAACCTGGCCGATCAACGCCGACTCCACCGCGCGATCACGCCAGGGTTTATGCGCCACACCGCCAAGCGCCAGACGGGCGTCGACGATGGTCTCGCCGTCCAGCTCAAGGGCGGCGGCCACCGACACCAACGCAAATGCATAAGAGGCACGGTCGCGAATCTTCAAGTAATGGCTGTGGTGGGCCAGTTGATCGGCCGGCAGCTCGATGGCCGTGATCAGTTCGTCGTCGGCCAACTGGTTATCGCGTTGCGGCGCGTCACCGGGCAAGCGGTGAAAGTCAGCAAACTCGATGACCCGCGCGCCGCCACGCCCTTCAACATGCACCCGCGCCTCCAGCGCCGCCAAAGCGACGCACATGTCTGAAGGGTGAGTGGCCACACACTGGGCGCTGGCGCCAAGGATGGCATGGATGCGATTCAAGCCGGTGCGCGCCGGGCAACCGCTGCCGGGCTCGCGCTTGTTGCACGGCACAGCGGCGTCATAGAAGTAATAGCAACGCGTGCGCTGTAACAGGTTGCCACCGGTACTGGCCATGTTGCGCAATTGCGGCGAGGCCCCGGCGAGGATGGCTTGAGACAACAGTGGGTAACGCTGTTCGATCAGCGGGTGCCAGGCCAGGTCGGCGTTGCTGACCAATGCACCGATCATCACCCCACCGTCGGCGGTCGCCTCCACGCCTTGAAGCGGCAGGCCGGTGATATCGATCAAGTGTTCGGGGCGGCTGATGTTTTCTTTCATCAGGTCCAACAAGTTAGTGCCGCCGGCAATGAAGCGCGAGGCGGCGCTGCTCAGGTGAACGGCCTCGCGTATGTCCACCGGCTTGCTGTAATGAAAGGGGTTCATTGCTCACCTCCCAATACAACCTCTTCGATGGCATCGCGAATATTGCTGTAGGCGCCGCAGCGGCACAGGTTGCCACTCATCAATTCCTGGATCTGCAAGGGGCTGTGAGCGCGGCCTTCATTGGCCAGGCCGACGGCGGAACACAGTTGCCCGGGGGTGCAATAGCCACACTGAAAGGCATCGTGCTTGATAAAAGCCTGCTGAATCGGATGCAGCACGTCGCCGCTGGCCAAACCCTCGACCGTCGTCAGCTCGGCGCCGTCGCACATCACCGCCAGGGTCAGGCAGGCATTTACCCGCTTGCCATCGCGCAACACGGTGCAGGCGCCGCATTGGCCGTGGTCGCAGCCCTTTTTACTGCCGATCAGGTCCAGTTGTTCGCGTAGCAGGTCCAGCAGCGTGGTCCAAGGCAACACGTCCAGTTGGCGATCCTGCCCGTTGAGGGTCAGGCGTATCGAGTGGCTGACGAACGGTCGAGCCGCCGCGCCTTTGGGAGTTGCGCTCATAAACACCTCACGGGTTGGTGTACATCCGCGGCGTTCAGGAAAGTCGCCGTCTCAGGGGTACGACTTCCCGGGGTAATGAGCGTTCAAGGGGATTGATCAGCGGATATTGAGCAGCGTCTTCAAGGTGTTCTGCGGGCCGTTGATCGACGAGTTGCTGTACTCGAACCAGCCTGGCGCTTCGACATTCAGGCTGAACACATAGATGTAGCCCATCAGAGTGCCTGCGCCGTTGCACGCCTGACTGATGTTGCCCACCTGGCACACGGGTGTGCGCGTGCCGTCCAGCTCCGCACCATCGAAACGGCCCATGGGGTTCTTGCCCAGGCCGACTTCCATCACCGAGACCCGTGTAGGCCCGCGGTGCGTGCACATCTGGGTACTTTGCGCCCGTTCCGGAATGGTTTCAGTGCACGCCGCCGACTCGACCTTGAACACGCGCACTTCGCTCAAGGCCGGTGCAGTCGCGCCCCACGCCGGTGCCGCGCCCAGCCACAGGCTGATACTGGCGATCAGAGCTAGACTCCACGCGTTGGCTTTTTTCATGCTGGCAATGACCTTGAATTAAACGTCGGCGCAGTATGCCTCAAGGCCATGATCCGGAGCGATTGTTCAAGAGGCCCAGCCCATACACCATATGGCCTCGGCTGCTGGTATGATGCGCCGCTTTTTCCGATCCTCTCTGAAACCACAGGCGCTTGGCGCAGTTTGTGCTTTGACTTAGAGGTCAACAAATAACGACGCAAAATAGCGTCACAGGGAGCCGGCATGCTGGAAAAGCTGTTTCAACTCAAGGCACACAACACCAACGTGCGCACCGAGATTCTCGCGGGGATCACGACATTCCTGGCCATGGCCTACATCCTGTTCGTGAACCCGAGCATCCTCGGCGAAACCGGCATGGACAAAGGCGCCGTGTTCGTCGCGACCTGCCTGGCAGCCGCCATCGGTTCGACCGTGATGGGCCTGATCGCCAACTACCCGATCGCCCTGGCGCCGGGCATGGGCCTCAACGCCTTCTTTACCTACACCGTGGTCCTGCACATGGGCCATACCTGGCAAGTGGCGCTGGGTGCGGTGTTCATTTCGGCGGTGCTGTTCTTCCTGCTGTCGATCTTCCGCATCCGTGAGTGGATCATCAACAGCATCCCCCTGCCCCTGCGCTCAGCGATTGCCGCCGGTATCGGCCTGTTCCTGGCGCTGATCGCCCTGCACAACGCCGGCATCGTGGTGAGCAACCCGGCCACCATGGTCGGCCTGGGCGACTTGAAGCAACCGGCGCCGATCCTGGCCACCCTCGGTTTCGCGCTGATCGTTGCGCTGGAAGCCCTGGCCGTGCGCGGTGCGGTGCTGATCGGCATTCTGGCGGTGACCATCGTCTCCATCGCCCTGGGCTTCACCCCGTTCGGCGGCGTGACCTCGATGCCACCGTCCCTGGCCCCGACCTTCCTGCAGCTGGATATCAAAGGCGCATTGGATATCGGCCTGGTCAGCGTGATCTTCGCCTTCCTGTTCGTCGACCTGTTCGATAACTCCGGCACCCTGATCGGCGTTGCCAAGCGCGCCGGCCTGATGGGTAAAGATGGCCACATGCCGAAAATGGGCCGTGCGCTGATCGCCGACAGTACAGCCGCCATGGCCGGTTCCCTGCTGGGCACCTCGACCACCACCAGCTACATCGAATCGGCTGCGGGCGTGAGCGCCGGTGGCCGTACCGGTTTGACGGCCATCGTGGTGGCGATCCTGTTCCTGCTGGCGCTGTTCTTCTCGCCACTGGCCGCCAGCGTGCCGGCCTTCGCCACTGCCCCGGCGCTGCTGTTCGTGGCCGTGCTGATGACCTCGGGCCTGGCGGAAATCGACTGGGACGACATCACCGTTGCCGCGCCGGTGGTGATCACCGCCCTGGCAATGCCATTCACTTACTCCATCGCCAACGGCATCGCCTTCGGTTTCATCGCCTGGACCGCCATCAAGCTGCTTTCGGGCCGCTACCGTGAGCTGAACCCGGCACTGGTGATCCTGTCGATCCTGTTCGTGATCAAGCTGGGCTGGTTCAACGCATGACTTTTGACGCCGCAAGCTACACCGCTCAACTGCAAGACAAGGTCACGCGCTTGCGTGACCTGCTGGCACCGTTCGACGCCCCCGAGCCGCAGGTCTTCGACTCGCCACTGCAGCACTTTCGCCTGCGTGCGGAGTTCCGCCTGTGGCGCGAAGGCGGTGATCGCCACTACGCGATGTTTTCGCAAGACGACAAGCGCACGCCGATCCTGATCGAAGAATTCCCGATTGCCAGCCTGCGCATCAACCAGTTGATGCCGCAACTCAAGGCCGCCTGGCAAGCCAGCGCCGCCCTGAGCCACAAGCTGTTCCAGGTGGAGTTTCTCACCACCCTGGCGGGTGACGCGATGATCACCCTGTGCTATCACCGCCCGCTGGACGAGCATTGGCACGCCGCCGCGAACCAGCTGGCGGCTGACTTGAACGTGAGCATCATCGGCCGCTCCAAGGGCAAGCGCGATGTGATCGGCCACGACTACGTGGTGGAAAAACTCGACGTCGGCGGTCGCACCTTCAGCTATCGCCAACCCGAAGGCGCGTTCACCCAACCCAACGGCACGGTGAACCAGAAGATGCTCAACTGGGCGTATGAAGCACTGGGCGATCGCCCGGATGACTTGCTCGAGCTGTATTGCGGCAACGGCAACTTCACCCTGCCGCTGGCCACCCGCGTGCGCAAGGTACTGGCCACCGAGATCAGCAAGACCTCGGTCAACGCAGCCTTGAGCAACCTCGATGAAAACGCAGTGGATAACGTCACCCTGGTGCGTTTGTCTGCCGAAGAACTCACCGAGGCGCTCAATGAAGTGCGTCCGTTCCGTCGCCTGCACGGCATCGACCTCAAGAGCTACGAGTTCGGCAGCGTCTTCGTCGACCCGCCGCGCGCTGGCATGGACCCGGACACCTGCGAACTGACCCGCCGTTTCGACAACATCCTGTACATCTCCTGCAACCCGGAGACGTTGGCGGCGAACATTGCGCAACTGCATGACACGCACAAAATCACCCAGTGCGCGATGTTTGACCAGTTCCCGTGGACGCACCACATGGAATCCGGCGTGCTGCTGACCCGCCGCTGAACCCTCCCCCCTGTAGGAGCCGGCTTGCCGGCGATCACGGTATGTCAGTTAACACATAGGCTGACTGATCCACCGCAATCGCTGGCAAGCCAGCTCCTACAGGGGATGTGTGTTCAGGTCAGGCAGAGGGTTGGAAATACCCCGCCAACGCCTGCAAATCCTGCTCGCTGAGCAACCCCGCGTAATACTTCAATTGAATCCTTGCCAGCAGGTACGCATGCCGCGCATCTGCCAGGTCGCGGCGGGCAGTGAATAGTTGTTGCTCGGCGTCGAGCACATCAAGGTTGACCCGCTCTCCCCCGCTAACACTTTTCTGGGTCGCCGCGACCAGCGCCGTGGCCGAACTTACCGCCATCTCATAGGCCCGCACTTTCGCCGCGCCGCTGGTGTTGAGGTTGAACTGCTTGCGCAACTCCACCAGCGTGGCAGAAGTTTGCGCGTCCAACTGGTACTGGGCCTGGGACAACTGGTTCGCCGCTTGGCGCGTAGAGGCTGACACCGAGCCACCGGCAAACAGCGGCAGGCTGACCTGAATGCCGACGCTGTTGGTGTCGTACTTCTGGTTGTAGCTGCTTTCTGAATCGGAGCTGGTCTGGCGGCTGCTGGCGTACAGGCTGACCTTGGGCAAATGGCCGGCGCGCTTGCGCTCCACTTCATAGGCGGCCACGTCCAGCGCATGGTGCTGGGATTTGAGTTCCGGGTTGTTGGCCATGGCCATTTCACGCCAGATCTCGAAGCGGTTGGGCTCAAGCGGCGGGATATCAAACTGGCGAGTCAAAGGCGCCAGCTCTTCGATCTGCAACGGCTGGCCGACGATGGCTTCCAGTTCGCGCAAGGCGCTGTCCTGGGCATCCAGCGATTCGATCTCTTCGGCCTGGGCCAGGCTCAAGCGTGCCTGAGTTTCCAGCACGTCGGTGCGCGTACCCTCACCCCCCTTGAGCAAACGGTCATTGAGCTGCAGGCGCTCGGCAAACGCGCGCTTCTGCGCACGGCTCAACTCGATGCGCTCCTGGGCCAGCAATGCCTGGCTGTAGGCATTGAGCACGCGCACCGCCAGTTCCTGGCTCTTGCCGCGAAAACGCTCATCGGCCATCAGTGCCTGGGCCGTGCCCTGGCGAAAGCGCGCATAGGCTTCGTAGTCGAGCAGTGGTTGCTGCAAGGTCAGGGTCGAGGCATAGCTGCGGTAATCGCGGTCGCTGGTGGTGTTGCCCGCCGTCACTTCGGATTCGTTGCGCGAATTGTTGTAGCTCCAGGACAGGTTCGGCAGCAACGCCGAACGGCCGATCACGCGGTTCTCTTCACCGGCTTCACGCTCCTGGATGGCCGCCTGAAAGGTCGGGTCATTGCGCAGTGCCAAGTCGTAGGCGTCCAGCAAACCCAAGGCGTTTGCCGCCGAGGTGCAACCGAAACACAAGGTAAACAACAGCGCCTTCATTCTTCCACCAGGGCCATATGGGTGCGATCGAGCAGGGGTTTGAACAGGTAGTTGAGCATCGAGCGCTCACCGGTCTTGACGAAGGTTTCCACCGGCATGCCAGGGCGGATCTGCACGCCATCCAGCTGTTGCATACCGGCGGCGCTCACCTGGGCGCGCAGCGTGTAGTAAGGCTCATCGGTGCGTTCATCGACTTGGCGGTCAGCCGACACCAGCGTCACTTCGCCCGCGATCCGCGGCGTGGTGGCCTGGTTGAAGGCCGAGAACAGCAGCTCCACAGGCAAGCCCGGGTGCACCTTGTCGATCATCTGCACCGGCACTCGCGCCTCCACCAGCAACGGTTCGCCTTGGGGCACGATGTCCATCAGCGCCTGGCCAGGCTTGATCACGCCGCCCTCGGTGTACACGTCCAGCCCCACCACCACGCCGGACGCAGGCGCCCGCACCAAGCTGTTGGCCAGCTCGAACTCGGCCGACGCCAGGCGATTGCGCAAGTCATCGCTGCGCGTGCGGGTATCGGCCAACTGGCTGCGCAGGTCTTTCTGGAAGTCTTCGCCGAGCTGTCGGATGCGCAGGCGCAGTTCGAGCACCTGGCGCTGCAATTGGCCGATGCGACCATAGTCCTCGGCGATGGTGCCGTCGATCTGCGCGTAAAGGCGTTCGCTGTCGAGCAGGCGATTGCGCGGGATATAGCCATCGCGGGCCAGTTCGCGCAGGCCTTGCAGTTGCTCGTTCAGGGCGGCGCGTTGCTGGACTTTGCTGGCTTGGGAATCCCGTGTGCCGCGCAACTGTGCTTCGGCGCCAGCGATGGTTTCGCGCAGGCCTTGTTGCTCGGTGGCCAACGCCTGGGCGCGGCTGTTGAACAACTGCCGTTGCAGGTTCAGCGTGCCCGCAGCGTCCGGGTCGTTGAGCAACTCCGGGCCGAAATTGATGGCTGGCAGCCCCTCGCTTTCGGCGCTCAATCGCGCCTCACTGGCCAAGGACGCCAGGTACTGGCTGCGCAGCGACTGCATCTGCCCGCGCAACGGTGTTTCCTTCAAGCGCAACAGCACTTGGCCGGCGCTGACGACGTCACCGTCGCGCACCTCGATACGCTCGACGATCCCACCGGCCGGGTGCTGCACGGTCTTGCGATGGCCCGAGACCATGACCTTGCCGGACACCGCCACGCCCTTGTCCAACGGCGCCAGCGCGGCCCAGCCGAGAAACCCGACGAACCCGCCCAGCACCAGCCACCAGCCCAGGCGCGAGTACTTTTTGTCATCCAGCGCCAGCACGTTGTGGGGCTGGTCGCTCACCAACATCGGTTTGCCCTGGCTCATGCCTGTTTCCCTTCACCGAGTCGGTAACTCATGCTCATGGTCGACACCGGTTTGGTCACCGGCGCAGTGGGTTTCTGACGCGCTTCCAGCACCCGCGCCGTCGGGCCGAAGGCTTGCAACTGGCCGTCCTTGAGCATCAGCAGTTGGTCGGTGAGGGTCAGCACGTTGGCTTTGTGGGTGATCAACACCACGGTGCGTCGCTGCTGCTTGAGCTGGGCGATGACCTGGAGCAACGCTTGCTCGCCGACTTCGTCGAGGTTGGCGTTGGGCTCGTCCAGCACGATCAACGCGGGCAGGCCGTACAGCGCACGCGCCAGGGCCACGCGTTGTTTCTGGCCGCCGGACAAACCGGCACCGCCCTCTCCCAGCACAGTGTCGTAGCCTTGGGGCAGTTGCAGGATCAGCTCGTGTACGCCGGCCATTTGGGCGGCGGCGAGGACTTTGTCCGCTTCCACCTCGGCAAACCGCGCGATGTTTTGCGCGATGCTGCCGGCGAACAACTGGATGTCCTGGGGCAGGTAGCCAATGTGCGGCCCGAGTTGCTGTTTGTCCCACAAGGTCAGGTCGGCGCCGTCCAGCCGCACCTTGCCGGCCAGAGGAGCCCAGGCGCCCACCAGCACCCGCGCCAGGGTGGACTTGCCACAGCCCGATGGGCCGATCACCCCGAGCACTTCGCCCGCCGGCAGGTTGAACCCCAGGTTGTTCAAGGCGGGTCGGCGACTGCCGGGGGCCGAAGCGCTGAGCTGTTCCACCGCCAGCTGGCCCTTGGGCACCGGCAAGTGCATGCGCGCCGGGCGTGCAGGGTTAGCCGCGAGCATCTGCGACAAGCGCTCATAGGCCAGGCGCGCCGAGCCCCATTGCTTCCACACGCCGATCAACTGGTCGATCGGGCTGAGCACCCGCCCCATCAGGATCGACCCGGCAATCATCATCCCCGGGGTGATATCGCCCTGTACCGCCAGCAAGGCGCCCAGCCCCAGCACCAGCGACTGCAACGCCAGGCGCACGCCCTTGGACCAGGCGGTGACGGCGGCGGTCTTTTCACTGGCCAGGTTCTGCTGGGTCAGGAACGCCTGGTGCTGATCGAACCAACGACCGCGCAACGTGGCGAGCATGCCCATGGCTTCGATGGTGTCGGCATTGCGCAGGTTGGCCGTGGCCTGCTGGCTGGCGCTGATGGACAGCTGACTGGCCAGGGCCATCGGCGCCTGGCTGACGCGGTGGTTGATCCAGGCGAGTGCGATCAGGATCACCGCGCCGCCCAGGGCCAGCACACCCAGCCAGGGGTGGAACAGGAAAATCACCAGCAGGTACACGGGAAACCACGGCGCATCGAAAAACGCGAACAGCGCCTGGCCGGTGGCGAACTGGCGCAGCGTGGTCAGGTCATTCAGCGCCTGGCCTGCCGCCTGTGGGCTGCCCTTGAGTTGCGCTTCGAACGCGGCGTCGTAGACCCGCTGGTTCAAGCGCATGTCCATTTGCGTGCCCAGGCGGATCACCACCTGGCTGCGCACCCATTCCAACGCGCCCATCAGGCCGAACAGGCCGAGGATCATCAGCGTCAGCATCAACAGGGTCATCTGATTGCCCGACGCCAGCACCCGGTCGTACACCTGCAGCATGTACAGCGCCGGGGCGAGCATCAGCAGGTTGATCACCGCCGAGAACAGGCCGATGTTGAAGAAGCCACTTTTATAGGCCGTGAGGGCAGCCAGGGTTTCGTTGCCGGCGTGGCGCATCTGGGGAGTCTCGAAGGGTTGAGCGGGCAGCGTCGCCGCGTTGACAGGCGATACGACGCTGCGCAGAATTCGGCACCGCCGCCGCCGAAGAATTAGAAGGCTTGGCGACAGCGGTGTGTCATGCGGCGAATGGGGGAGCGATCCTCCATTCGCTTTTTTCATGCAGCAGGGGTTCAGGCCGCCAGGGCGAAGTCCTGAGGGATGTCCTGCACGCCGACCAGCGCGACGTCGGTAGTGGCCACCGAGGCAGCGTGGCTGGCCAAGGTGGAAGCAACGTGGTCGAAGGTGTCGGCGGTGGACAGGCCGTAGTCATCCAGCAGGTTGTTGAGCACGGCTTCCAGTGCGGTGGTGTTGCCCTGCATCAGGCCGTAGATCACGTCCTGAACAGCGTTGCCAGCACGGCCCGCGCCCACCAGGGACTCCAGGTCCAGGCCGTTGAAGGACACTTTGTAGTCGCTCAGGGCGAATTCGCTGCCGGCGCCGCCTGTCAGGACTTCACCCAGTTGGACGTTGTCCAGTTGGCCCCACAGGTAGTGGTTCATGTTGTCGCTGGCCGGCAGGGTGCGGTCATACACGTAGTGCAGGCCGTTGGTGGCATCGCTCTCAGCGATGAACGCGTACTCGGAGCCGTTGGCGCCGTGGGTGGCGTACTGCTCACCGCTCATGTTCCGCGCACCGGTGTTGAAACCGCCGGTGTTGCCGGTGCCGTGACCGGCCGTGTTGAAGCCCAGCGACCAGCCGCTCAGGTAGTTGGCGATAGTGGTCGAACCTGCTGCGGAATCGTAATTAACCGAAATAGTCATAACTACACCTGTCCCTATGGAACGTTGAATGACAGCGCGCAGACACTGCGCACTTTTTGCTCACCATTGAGCAAATTCTGATTAGAACCGGTACTCGAGCATGCCGCTCAGCGTGCGCCCACGCGCCAGGCTCAAGTTGTTAGCGTCGCCCATGGCCACGAAGTACGCCTCGTTGGTCGCGTTCTCCAGGGACAGGGCAATGTTGAAATTGTCCGTGGCCCAGTAGCTGGCGTAGAGGTCATAGACCGTGTACTTGGGCCAGGTGGCCTGATCGAGGAATGAGTAGTTCCGCTCCTCCAGATCGCCGCCATTGCCTTCGCTGTAACGCACGCGCACACCGGTATCCAGGCGACGCTCCAGGAAGCGCGCGCCCAAGGTGAGCGAGCCACGGTCGGCAGGCATGAAGCTGGCGTTGCCGAACATGGCCTGGCAACTTTCCAGGTTGTTGGCCGCGTCGTTGTCCAGCCATTCGTAGGTGGCCACAGGGCGAGTCAGCGTGTTGCCGTTGGGTAACTTGATCGTCACCATTTCGCTGCCCACGCGTCGGCCCTGTCTCTTTGCGCCGCCCATATAAAAGCTTTTGGAGCAGAACTCGTTGCTGCCGATCATGTGGGTGTAGCTGAGGTTGGTGTACACCCGCCCCATGTCGTAGTTGAGCTGGTATTCAACGCCGCGAAAGCGCGTGTCATTGAGGTTGTTGACGTACGCCATGGTGCCCAACTGCCCACCGTTGGTGGTTTGTTCGGGCAAGGCCACGCTGTGGTTAAGGAAGGAGAAGTTGGCGATCTTGGTATCGAAGTACGCCACCTTGATGCCCAGGCGATCGTTGCCGGTGAACAACGATTCCTTGAACACATTCACCCCAAACTCCCAGTCGCGAGATTCTTCAGGCTTGAGGAACGGGTTGGGGAACACCCGCTCAGACGCGTCGCCACCGTGGGGGCGGCCGGTCATAAACACTTCGGTCACTGCCGGCGGGCGCCAGCCCTTGCCCCAACGGGTATAGAGCTGCAGCCAGTCCAGCCCGGGCTTTACGCCCAGCCCGAAGGTCGGCGAAAAGTGGCCCTGCTGTTCGTCGATATCAAATACTTCCGAGGTGCGCACGCCGCTGCTGCTGGCGCTGATCGGCTTGCGTTTGTACAGGGTGATGCCGGTCTTGCCCTCCAGCCGATAACGGTCATAACGCAGGCCGCCGTCCACGCTCAGCCAGTCGTCATATTCATAACTGAGGGTGTTGAACAGGCTGGCGACGGTGCGCTTGCCCGCCGGGGTCGAGCCTTCGGCGTAGGGCAGCAAGCCCAACTGGTTGGTGGCTTCCACCTTGTTGGTGCTGGGCTTGAACTGGTCCTGATACAGCTCCAGGCCATAGCTCCACGCCAGGTGCCCACCGGCGCCGAGATCAAAGCGCGAAGTGTTCTCGACCTGCGCGCCGTAGGTGTCGGTGCGAAACGTATCGCGGTAGCCGCCAAACTTGTTGCCTGAACTGGCCGAGGCGGTGTTTTCGGCGTTGTCGCGGTCCAGCACCGTGGAGACGTAATACAGCTTGGTCTTGAAATCGATCAGGGCGTTGTCGGGCGTGTAGCTGTAGTCGAGCGCGATGTTTTGCGCATTCAGATTGTTCTTGCTGTTACGCCGGTAGTAATAGCTCTGCTGGTCGGGGCTGTTGTAGGTCCAGGCGTCGTTGCTGTCGGCGTCGCTTTGCATGTAGCTCAGTTGCACACGCTGGTCTTCAGGCAGGTTGAGCCCGAACTTGATCAACTGCGAGCGGGTGACGCTGCCGCTGTCGCCCACTTCGCCGTTGAGCCAGCCCTTCCAGGCTTCGCGACGGTCTTCCTTGGCGCGGATCTGTGACCCCAGGTTGGAAGCGTTGTCGGTGCCGGCGCGGTAGTTGCCATAGTGGCGCTCGCTGAACCCCAGCAGCACGTCGCCCACTTCGTTGCCGAAGGCAAACACGCCACTGCCGTTGAAATAGGTGCCGTTGCCCAGCTCCCCGATGCCATGCCCGGCACGGATACGTCCGCCGTATTCCTTGCCGTCCTTGAGGAACTCGCTGGCCTCCAGAGTCTTGAACGTGGCGATCCCGCCCAGTACTCCGGCGCCGCCCATGCCCGACTGGCTGCCCTTGTCGATCTCGATGCTGGAGATGAACTCCGGGTCGATCAGCATGGTGCCGTTGCGTTGCTGGTGGCCGTTGACGTTGAAGTTCTGGCGCATGCCGTCGATGTTCATGTTCACGCGGCCGTAGTCCTGTATGCCACGGATGTTCACCGACAGGCCAGGGTCGCGTTGGTCGACGGCGGTGTACACGCCGGCGGTTTCTTCGAGCATGTCGGCGGCGTGACGGGGCGGGCGTTTATCGATCATGTCACGGCTGATCACAGCCACGGACTTTGGGCTCTGGTACACCCAATCACTGGCCTGGCCGTTGGTGTTGCCGGTGATGGTGGTGGTGCCCACGGTGACGGCACTGTCGTGGTCGGCGGCAACGCGGTTGAGCGTGACCTGGCGTTCGCCGGTGAAACGGTACTCCACGGGCGCGCCACCGAGCAGGCGACCAAGGCCTTCCTGCACGCTGAAGCGGCCTTTGAGCGCGGTGCTGCTCAGGCCTTGCAAGCGCTGGCTGTCGAACAACACTTGCAGGCCGGCCTGGTCGGCGAACGCCAGCACGGCACTGCCCAGGGATTGCGCAGGGATATCGAACATCAGCACGGCGGGCTGTGCAGCACCGGCCGGAGGTTGCGCGGCATACACCGAGGCCGCTGTGGCGAACAACCCCAAGTGAATGGCCAGGGCCAACCGGCTACCGGTAATGCGCCCCTTGGTGAATGCTGACATTTCTGGTTTTCCCTGCACTGAGCGTTTTTGTTTATGCGAATGCTTCTCACCTAGCAAGACGTGTGAGGCGCAGGAACTCAGTAAGGTTTTTTTGAAAGTTTTTTAATCGAGGGAAATTTCAAGGAACGCAGCCCCCTGTAGGAGCCGGCTTGCCGGCGATGGCGTCATTGAAAACGCCACCACCTTCAATGGAAATCAATAAATCAGGCTATAACCCGCCAGGTCCAAGCGTTGCACTTGAAGCTCCTGGGTCAAGGTACCGAGGGCGGTATCGAGCATGTCGAGACGGAACACCCCGCTGACTTCCCGCTCACCCAACGCAGCGTCGGTCAACACCACCCGCCCGGGACGATAGCGATTGAGCTGCTCGACCACCTTGGCCAACGGCAGCCGGTCGAAAATCAGCACACCCCGCCGCCAACTGGTGGCACGTTCCACATCGAACTGATCCAACGGCACCACGCCGTCCTGCGGGCTGTAGCGCGCCGCCTGGCCCTCCTTGAGCACGCGCTCGGCAGGGCCTTGGCGAGGTGGCGCCTGCATCGAGACTTCGACGCTGTGCTGCAACACTCCGACCCAGGCTTGCCGGTCATCCTCACGCGTCACCACAAACCGCGTGCCCAGCGCCCGGGTTTGCGCGCCGGCGCTTTGCACCACGAAGGGCCGCGTTTCCGGGCCCACCCTCGGCGCCACGTCAAAAATCGCCGAGCCCTGGATCAGGCTCACGCGCCGCTGCACACCGTCGTAATCCAGGCGGATGGCGCTGTTGGAGTCCAGCTCCACCGTGCTGCCATCGGCCAGGTGCACGGTGCGCACTTCACCTTTTTGCGTCACGTAGTCGGCCTGCAGGCGCAGCAGCGCATCCGGCCCGCGCACCCAACCGACGCCCGCCACCACCACAACCAGCGCCACCGCGGCCGCACGCTGCCAGGGTCGTCGTCGTTTTGAACGGCGCACAGGCTGGGACGCAACCTGCGGACGCTGACGGTGTACGGGCTCGTCCTTGTAAACGTCGCCCAATGCCGCCCAGGTCTGTTCGGCAAAACGCAACGCCGCTTCATGGCGGCTGTCGCAGGCGATCCAATGTTGCAGCTCGGCCTGCTCCTGTTCGGTCAGGGCACCGGCGTGCAGGCGCACCGCCCATTCGGCCGCCGCCTCGGTAATGCTGTGCTGTTGCGGACCCTGGCTATTCACGTGTGCATCTCGAATTTTTCGTTATGTAACGCTGTGACGTCTGACCCAGTGCATTTCGGTAACTCATTCGTCGGATGGCGCCCCCTCGCCTTCCTGCAAGCGCTGCATCACATAGGCCAGTGCCTTGGCCAGATGCTTCTGCACGGAGCTGTCGGAGATATCCAGGTGCCGGGCCACCTGGGCGTGGGTCATGCCTTCGATGCGGTTCAGGCGGAAGATCTGCTGGGTGCGTTCCGGCAATTCCGCCAGTGCCTGCTTCAATGCCAGTCGCTGTTGCTGCGCCATTGCCTGAGCCTCCAACCCGGCCACTTCATCTTCAATCTCGGCCAGCGCCTCATGGGGCACGGAGTCTGTCTTGCGCCGCGCTTCCTGGCGAATATGGTCGATCAGCAGATTGCTCGCCGTTCGATAGAGATAGCCCTGGGAATTGTCGATGCGCTCGCCGGCCGGTTTTTCCGCCAGGCGCAGGAAGCTCTCCTGCACCAGGTCTGCGGCCAACTGCGGGTCCCGTACCTTGCGCGCCAGATACCCGCGCAGGGTATCGGCATGCTTGAGAAACAGGCCTTTGAGATCCACGTCCGACAAACCGACTCCCTGGAATGTTAAGGAAACAGGCCGGCATAGTAAGCGTTGTCGAGAATGATTTTCAATTGATATCTAATCTGATCCTGCCGTGGGAACCGTCTGAATATCGGTTCGGTAATCGAACACATCCGCCGCGATCAATTGACCAAATTAACCAACCAGTACATTTTATCTCCACAACTAACAAGAACTGTGGAGACTCCCTTATGCCGCCTATCGTGCTGGTGCTCAACGGCCCCAACCTCAACCTGCTCGGCACCCGCGAGCCCGCCACCTACGGCCATGAAACCCTGGCCGACATCGCCGCCTTGTGTGGGCGCAGTGCGGAAAAACTCGGGCTGAAAATCGAATTCCGCCAGACCAACCACGAAGGTGAATTTCTCGACTGGATCCACGGCGCCCGCGCCCGCTGCGCCGGTATCGTGATCAACCCGGCCGCCTGGACCCACACCTCAGTGGCCATCCGCGACGCGCTGGTGGCCAGTGAAGTGCCGGTGATCGAAGTGCATTTATCCAACGTGCATGCGCGTGAGGCGTTCCGGCACCACTCCTTTGTTTCGCCAATCGCCAAGGCCGTACTGGCCGGGTTCGGCAGCCATGGTTATCACCTGGCCCTGGAACATTTCAGCCACACCTTGAAAGGGTGAGCCCGATGAAACCGCGCATCCTCGCCGGCTTGATCGGCGCCGGCATCCAGGCGTCCCGCACACCCGTGCTGCATGAACAGGAAGGTGACGCCCAGGGCATGCGCTACCTGTATCGCCTGATCGACCTGGAGCCCCTGCACCTTAATATCAACGCCCTGCCCGACCTGCTCGACGCCGCCGAACTGATGCACTTCACCGGGCTGAACATTACCTACCCGTGCAAGCAGGCCATCCTGCCGTTGCTGGATGAACTGTCTGACGAGGCGCGCGGCATTGGCGCGGTCAATACGGTGGTGTTCAGGGATGGCAAACGCATCGGGCACAACACCGACTGCCTGGGGTTCGCCGAGGGTTTTCGCAGGAACCTGAGCGATGTGGCACGCCAACGCGTGGTGCAGATGGGCGCTGGCGGTGCAGGCGCAGCAGTGGCCCATGCGCTGCTGGCCGAGGGGGTGGAACAGTTGAGTATTTTTGACGTGGACGCCAGCCGTGCCCGCGACCTTGTGGATAACCTCGCCCGGCGCTTCGGTGCCGGGCGTGCCCAGGTGGGCAGCCATCTGGAAAACGCCATGGCCGAGGCCGATGGCCTGGTGAACACCACGCCGATGGGCATGGCCAAGCTGCCGGGCACACCGGTGCCGTCGGGCTTGCTACGCGCCGAGTTGTGGGTGGCGGAGATTGTGTATTTCCCGCTGGAAACAGAACTGCTGCGCGACGCCCGCGCCTTGGGTTGCCGCACGTTGGATGGCGGCAATATGGCGGTGTTTCAGGCGGTGAAGGCGTTTGAGTTGTTCAGTGGCGAAGTGCCGGATGCCGACAGGATGCTGGCGCACTTTCAAAGCCTGAACACCTGACTGACGAAACCGGTTCAAAAACTGTGGGAGCTGGCTTGCCTGCGATGGCGGTGTTTCAGACAGCTGATGGATAGCTGACACACCGCTATCGCAGGCAAGCCAGCTCCCACATTGAGTGGATTTCAAGCCGAGACCTTCACGCCTGCAAGTACCGCATCACCGACTCACAAATCATGTCCCGATGCCGCTGCTTGACCGCCTCGTCCGACAATTCAATCTGAAAGATCTCACTGAACGTATGGCGGTTGGACACCCGGTAAAAGCTGAATGAGTTGATCAGCAGGTGCACGTCCAGCGGCTCCAGCCCCTCCCGAAACAACCCCATCTCGGCGCCACGCTGCAAAGTCGCGCCCAACGCTTCAAGGATGTTGCTGTTCATCGCCTTGATCGCGTCCGAGCGCTTCACGTACTCGGCATTGTGGATGTTTTCGATGCTCACGATGCGCACGAAATCCACATTCTGGTCATGGTGATCAAAGGTGAACTCCACCAACCGGCGAATCGCCTCGCGGGGCTCAAGCGCCGTGAGGTTCATGCGGGTTTCGGTGTTGCGAATGTCGCCGTAAAGCTTCTCCAGCACCTCGACGTACAACTGTTCCTTGCTGCCGAAGTAGTAATAGATCATGCGCTTGGAGGTGTGGATACGCTCGGCGATCGCGTCCACGCGAGCGCCAGACAAACCCTGCTGGACAAACTCGACAATGGCTTCCTGGAGAATGTTTTCGCGGGTCTTTTCCGGGTTGTTCTTACGACTCTTGCGCGGTGCGTCTGACACTGCGGGGAGTTCGGGACTCGAGGTCATGGTGCGCTCACGGCCATTGTTATGCAGGCGCTGATTATGGGCCGCGATGCTTCCCGAAGGAAGCACCTGGCCAGCCCTTATAAACGCGCTTGGCGCACTGCGCCGCTGCGGGACTTGGCCATGGCCGCCAGGCGCACGGCCACGTTGGCCGCGCCGTAGCCGGCATAGCCGCCCTTGCGCTGGATGATCTCGAAGAAAAACCGCCCTTCGAACGGCTCGGTGTACACATGAAACAACTCACCGCCCTGGGCGTCGCGGTCGTACAACACGTTGTAGTACGCCAGCTCGCTGAGGAACTCGTCGTCAAAATCAAAGCGCGCCGCGAGGTCGTCGTAGTAATTGAGCGGGATATCCAGCAGCGGCACGCCCGCCTCTTTGGCCCGGCGCACCTCGGCGAAAATGTCCGCGCAATCGAAGGCAATGTGGTGCACGCCCGAGCCGCGATAGCTCGACAGCGCGTGGGAAATCGCCGTGTTGCGGTTCTCGGAAATATTCAGCGGCAGGCGGATCGAGCTGCAACGGCTGCGCAGGGCACGGCTTTTCACCAGGCCGTACGGGTCGGGCAGCACCACTTCATCATCGGCCTCGAAATCCAGCAGGCTCTTGTAGAACAGCACCCAGCTGTCGAGGCTGTCGGCCGGCAGGGCCATGGCCATGTGGTCGATGCGCAGCAGGCCGCCACTGGAGGCCGTCGCCGGTTGCAGGTTGAAGTCGGTGTCGTACAGCGAACCTTCGGACGAATCCACCAGATAAATCAGGCTGCCATCCGGCGCACGCACCGCTGCCAGTTCCAATTCGTTGGGCCCGACCAGCCCGCGATACGGCTGGCCTTTGTAGGCCACCGCGCGCTCCAACGCCTTGGCGCTGTCCTTGACCCGAATCGCCGTGGCACACAACGACGGCCCGTGGGCCTCGAAAAAATTGTGGGCGAAGGAATACGGCTCGCAGTTGAGGATCAGGTTGATATCGCCCTGGCGCAACAAACTCACACTCTTGGAACGGTGCTGCCCGGCCTTGACGAAACCCAAGCGCTCCAGCCATTGCGTCAGCTTGGCGCCCAGGCTTTCATCCACGGCAAACTCAAGGAACTCGATGCCGTCGTAGTCGCTGGCGGCTGGGGTTTCAAACAGGATGTCCGCCGGCGTGGCCGGTTGCTCCTGCGCCAGGCGTTCGCGGGTCTTTTCTTCCAGGTACAGCAGCGAGCGCAAACCATCCGCCGCATTCGCCCGCGTCGGTGCTGCGCGGAAGCCGTCGTTGAAAATTTCCAGGGACAGCGGCCCGGTGTAGCCACTCTGGATGATCGGCGCGAGGAAGCCCGCCAGGTCGAATTCGCCCTGCCCGGGGAAGCAGCGAAAATGCCGGCTCCACTCCAGCACGTCCATGGCCAGGATCGGCGCGTCGGCCATTTGCACAAAGAAAATCTTGTCGCCGGGTATCTGGGCGATGCCACTCGGGTCGCCCTTGAGCGATAAGGTGTGGAAGCTGTCGAGCAACACGCCCAGGCTAGGGTGATCGACTTGGCGCACCAAGTTCCACACCTGCTGCCAGGTGTTCACATGCTTGCCCCAAGCCAGCGCCTCATAGCCGATGCGCAAGCCTCGGCGCCCGGCGTGCTCGGCCAGCAGGCTGAGGTCATCGAGTAAAATGCGTTCGTCGCCCACCGAATCCGCCGAGGCATTGCTGCACACCAGCACCAGGTCGGTACCCAGCTCCTGCATCAGGTCGAACTTGCGTTCGGCGCGTTCCAAGTTGCGCGCCAGGCGGTCGCGGCGGCACCCTTCGAAGTCACGGAAGGGTTGGAACAGGGTGATGGCAATGCCCAAGTCAGCGCACATCTGCCTAACTTCCCGGGGGCTGCCGTCGTAATACAACAAGTCATTTTCGAAGATCTCGACGCCGTCAAACCCGGCGGCGGCAATGGCTTCGAGCTTTTCCGGCAGGGTGCCGCTCAAGGAAACGGTGGCAATGGAACGTTGCATGGGGCGACTCCCGGCAATTGTTATTTACGGCAAATTATTGGCCCCAGCTTTACACACAGCAATTAAAATGTACGAACCGGTTAGTTTTTGGTGCGATTATCGAACACTATGCCCCTTTGGCGAATTGACGATTTTTTAACCGCTGCGCACCATCGATTCAGCAACAAGACCCAGAACACACCATAAAAATTTCAAAAAACGGGTACGACCTCATGCCTTCGCAAAACTCCGTCCTGGCCGCGCGCCCGGGCAACCCGCACGCCGGCATCGGCGACAAGATCCGCGGCGCCCTGGCCGTGGGTAAAACTCGCTGGGGCATGCTGGCCCTGGTGTTCTTTGCCACCACCCTGAACTACATCGACCGCGCCGCCCTGGGCGTGATGCAACCGATCCTCGCCAAGGAAATGAGCTGGACGGCGATGGACTACGCCAACATCAACTTCTGGTTCCAGGTGGGCTACGCGATTGGTTTTGTGCTGCAAGGCCGGTTGATCGACCGGGTCGGCGTGAAACGCGTGTTCTTCTGCGCGGTGCTGCTGTGGAGCCTGGCCACCGGCGCCCACGGCCTGGCCACCTCGGCAGTCGGCTTCATGGTCTGCCGCTTTATCCTCGGGATCACCGAGGCGGCCAACTACCCGGCCTGCGTCAAGACCACGCGGTTGTGGTTCCCGGCCGGTGAACGCGCCGTGGCCACCGGCATCTTCAACGCCGGCACCAACGTCGGTGCGATGATGACGCCCATGTTGCTGCCGTTGATCCTGCACGTGTGGGGCTGGCAAGCGGCGTTCCTGTGCATGTCGGCACTGGGCGGGATCTGGCTGGTGTGCTGGGGCCTGAAGTACTTCAACCCCGAAGACCACCCTACCGTTAAACAATCCGAACTGGACTACGTGCAACAGGAAATCGAACCGGAACAACCCCGCGTCCCGTTCAGCCGTATCCTGCGCATGCGCGGCACCTGGGCCTTCGCCCTCGCCTATTCGATGACCGCGCCGGTGTTCTGGTTCTACCTGTACTGGCTGCCGCCGTTCCTGAACCAGCAATACAACCTGGGCATCAACGTGACGCAGATGGGCATCCCGCTGATCATCATTTACCTGACGGCCGACTTTGGCAGCGTGGGCGGTGGGATTCTGTCGTCGTTCCTGATCGGCCGTGGCATGAACTCGATCAAGGCGCGCCTGTTGTCGATGCTGCTGTTCGCCTGCTGCATCGTCGGCGTGATCATGGCGGCCGGTTCCAGCCAGTTGTGGGTCGCGGTGTTCGCCATCTCCCTGGCCATCGGTGCGCACCAGGCCTGGACCGCCAACATCTGGAGCCTGGTGATGGACTACACGCCCAAGCACATGATGAGCACGGTGTTCGGCTTTGGCGGGATGTGCGCGGCCATCGGCGGCATGTTCATGACCCAGATCGTCGGCCACATCCTCACTGTGACGAACAACAACTACACCGTGTTGTTCACCCTGATCCCGGCGATGTACTTCATTGCGCTGACCTGGATGTACTTCATGGCGCCGCGCAAGATCCCTACCGTAGACGTCTGAGCTACCCCCTGAGCTATTTGCGCCGCTGCTGCCAGGCAGCGGCCAACCCGCTCATGCAGATCACCCCGATGCCGACCACCGTGGTCACGTCGGGGGTATGGTTGAACACCAGCCAGCCCAACAGCCCCGCAAACACGATCTGGCAATAGCCGAACGGCGCCAGCAAGGCCGGCGCCGCGAAGCGGAACGCCTGGGTCAACATCAAGTGGGCGGTCATCCCGCAGGTGCCCAGCGCCAGCATCAATGCAGCGTGCCACAGGGTCGGGATTTGCCAGAAGAACGGCACCATCGCACTCATTACCAAGGTGTTGCACAGGCCGGCGAAGAAGTTGCTGGTGGTGGGCGTGTCGTATTGGCTGAGGATGCGTGTGAGCAACTGGTAGAAGCAGAAGAACAGCGCTGAACACAGCGGCAGCAGCACCGCCGGGGTGAACAGCTCGCCACCGGGGTGGATGATGATCAGCACGCCGACAAAGCCGCAGATCACCGCCAGCCATTGGCCGCGTGTCACGTGCTCACCGAGCAGTGGCACCGAAAGCGCCGTCACCAGGATCGGCGCCAGGAAGTTCACCGCAGTGGCTTCTGCCAGCGGGATGTAATGCAGCGCCGCCGTGAAGAACAGGCTGGTGCCCAGCAGGCACAAGGCCCGCACCACCTGCATCCCCGGCCGCTTGCTGCGCAACACACGCAGGCCCGATTGCGGCAGGAAGATCCCGGCCATCAACAGCGTGTGCACCAGGTAGCGCGCCCACACCACCATCACGATCGGGTAGAACCCGGCCAGGTATTTGGACAAGGCGTCGTGGCTGGAAAACAGAAACGTCGCCAGCACAATCAGCAAGATGCCTTTGAACGGATGGTTGACGCCGGAAAGCGGTGTGCTGACAGTCATTGAATTCTCTTGCATGGCAGGCTGAACGCTGAGCACTGAACGTGGCAGCACTCAACCCGGTAATCTAGCAGCCGCGCCTGTGTGCGCCCCAAGAGCATAACCAAACACTGGGCGAACAGCGCACTAAATCACGGGATTCGAGTCCAACGCTGCACGTTTGCCCCCGCATTGTGCACTTTTTAACCAAGGCCTTGCCGCTATGAAAAAAACACTCTTCGTTCTTTCAGCCCTTGCCCTGCTCACCGCCTGTAACAAGGAGGAAGCACCCGCCCCCAAACCGGCCCCTGCGTCGGTGCAAGCCACCCTGGTGCCGGCCAACCCGCCCACCGACAAATGGGTGGGCAAATGGGTGGGCGTGGAAGGCCTGAACCTGACCATCGCCAAAGACGACAGCATCGGCCGGGGTCATTACATCTTGACCATGCAGTACGGCCTCGACGCCGACGACTCCGGCACCTTCAAGGGCGAAGCCAATGAAGATGGCATCGCCTTTACCCGTCCGGACGGCCCGCAACAATTGACCGCCGGCGACGGCGAAGCCACCGGTTTGAAATGGCTGGCGGATAAAAAGGATTGCCTGGTGGTCGACACCGGCGAAGGTTACTGCCGCGACTGATCCGGCTGCAAAGCTGACACAACTTTCATCTGGCCCCTCTGCCGGCACGGACTGACAGCAGCGATACTACGCAGCTCTCGTACCTGTCGGACAGCCGGGCTGGCGCCATGCCCACGCACCAACAACAATGTTTTTCAGGTTCATCGAGAGGATTGCCCCATGCTATGGAAAAAAGGCCGACGCAGCGACAACGTGGTGGATGCCCGTGACGACAGTGGCGGCGGGGGTGGCGGCATGCGCTTTGGCGGCGGCAAGGGCCTGAGCCTTACGGCCATCGTGCTGATCGTCGGCATTGGCTGGCTGACTGGCCAGGACCCGCTGCAGATCCTCGGCCAGTTGACCGGCCAGATGGAACAGGCGCCCTCGGTGAGCACGCAGACCCGCCAGGCACCACCGGCCAACGATGAACAGGCTGACTTTGTACGCGCGGTGCTGGGCGACACCGAAGACACCTGGGGCCAGGTGTTCAAGGAGAACGGCCTGACCTACAAGAACCCGAAACTGATTCTCTTCCGGGGCCGGGTCAATTCCGCCTGCGGTGGCGCTACCTCAGCCAGCGGCCCGTTTTATTGCCCGGCCGACCAACAGGTGTACCTGGATCTGGATTTCTTCCGGGAGATGTCACAACGCTTCAAGGCTGCGGGCGACTTTGCCCAGGCTTATGTGATCGCCCACGAAGTCGGGCATCACGTGCAAACGCTGCTGGGCATTTCGGCCAAGATCCAGGCCGCACGCCAACAGGGCCGGCAGATGCAAGGCGACGGCGGCCTGCTGGTACGCCAGGAGCTGCAAGCCGACTGTTTTGCCGGTGTGTGGGCCAACCGTGCGCAGAAACGCCTGAACTGGCTGGAGCCCGGCGACATTGAAGAAGCACTGAATGCGGCCAACGCCATCGGCGATGACCGTTTGCAGCAACAGGGTCAAGGGCGTGTAGTGCCCGACTCGTTTACCCACGGCACCTCGGCACAGCGGGTTCGTTGGTTCAAGACCGGCTTTGCGGGTGGCCAGATCACTCAATGCGACACCTTTACGGCGAAGAGTCTTTAAATGAATAAACGATTGGGATTGCTGCTGGGTTTGATGTTGTCCTGCTCCACCGCCACCTGGGCCGCCGAGAAAGAGCATGGGGTCAAGGTGGTCAGCCCCGATCGTTTTCACCTGGATGCCGGCGACCTCAGCCTGGGCTTGAGCCAGGACTGGAACCAACCGCTGCCGCAGGTCACCCGCGCCCTGATCATCGTGCACGGGCGCCTGCGCAACGCACAGACCTACCTGCAAAGCGGCGAAGACGCGGCCGAACACGCAGGCCAGGCCGCCAACACCCTGGTGATCGCACCGCAGTTCCTGAATGAGCTGGATATCAAGCGCAACCACCTGGACAACGGGGTGCTGCGCTGGAACGGCAACGACTGGATGGCTGGCGAGCCGTCCACCGGCCCGGGCCAGATCAGTTCCTACGGCGCCCTCGACCAGATCATCAAACACCTGGGCAACCGCAAGCTGTTCCCGGCCCTGAAAGAAATCGTGGTCGCCGGCCACTCCGGCGGCGGCCAGGTGGTGCAGCGTTTCGCCCTCACCGGCCACGACCACCCGATGCTGCAAACCGAAGGCATCAGCCTGCGGTATGTGGTGGCCAATCCATCGTCCTACGCCTACTTCACGCCGCAGCGCCCAGTGAAGTTTGACGTCGCCAGTTGCCCAGGCTTCAACGATTGGAAATACGGCATGCAAAACCTGCCGGCCTACGCCAAGGGCCAAAGCGCCGAGCAGCTGGAACAGGCTTACGTGTCACGCAACATCACCTACCTGCTGGGCCAGCAAGACACCGACCCGAACCACCCGGCACTGGACAAGAGCTGTGCGGCCGAAACCCAGGGCGCGTACCGCCTGATTCGCGGGCACAACTACTTCGACTACCTCAAGCAACGCCACCCGCAACTGACACACAAACTGGTGGAAGTGCCAGGCGTTGGGCACAACGGGGATGGGATGTTTACTTCGCCTGAAGGGCAGAAGGTCCTCTTCGGGAAATAACTGACACAACCGGATCAAAAATGTGGGAGCTGGCTTGTGTGGGAGCTGGCTTGCCTGCGATGGCATCACTTCGGTCTATCAGCCATACCGAGGTGATGCCATCGCGGGCAAGCCCGGCTCCCACACAAGCCAGCTCCTACAGGGTCAGTGTTCGATCATTCGGCGCAAGGCCAAGCAGTCTTCTGCATGCCAATCCACCAGCTCCGGCCACGGGTTCTCCGGCAGGTTGACCAGCACCGTGTGCGTCCCCGCTGCCCGGCCGCAGTCCAGGTCAAAGCGGTAGTCACCCACCATCACCATCGCGCTCGGCGCTACATCCCAGGCTGCCGCCAGTTTCAGCAGGCCATCCGGATCGGGCTTGGGTTGCGCATCATCACGCCCCAACACGTCCTCGACCGCAAAACAGTCCGCCAGGCCAATCGCTTGCAGGGTGATGTGGGCCAATTCCCGCGCATTGCGCGTCAGGATGCCCAGGCGATAACCGCGCCCCGCCAGCTCGCGCACCAACTCCACCGCGCCTTCGGCGGCGACGGAACCCAGCGCCAGCTCACGTTCGTGCTCCAGCAACCAGGCATGCTTGGCCGCCGCCACATCGGCAGGCAATGCCGCCAGATGGGTGAGGATGTCGTCTTCGGGCGGAATCTCCAGCGCCACGCGAATGGCCGCAAAATCATGCACGGCCACCGTGAGGGTGCCGTCCATGTCGAAAACCCAGTGCTTAACGTCCGCCAGGCTCATGCCCAATCCTTGCGATGGCGGATCAAGCCTTCCTGGGTCACCGACGCCACCAGTTGCCCGGCGCGGTTGTACACGCTGCCCCGGGAGAACCCACGGGAGTTGCCGGCCCACGGGCTGTCCATGGCATACAGCAACCAGTCATCGGCACGCAGGTCAGCGTGGAACCACAGCGCATGGTCGAGGCTGGCGACCTGCATGTCTTTCTGCCACACCGTCTTGCCGTGGGGCAGCAGCGAGGTGGTCAGCAGACCGAAGTCCGAGGCGTAGGCCAGCAAGTATTTGTGCAGCGCCGGCGAATCGGCCAGCGCGCCATCGGCCCGAAACCACACGTACTTCACCGGGTCGGACGGCTGCGGGTTGAACGGGTCTTTCTCGGTCACCGGGCGCACTTCGATCGGCTTGGGGCACAGCAGCTTGTCGCGCATGTGCTCAGGGATCAGGTACGCACGTTGCTGGGTCAGCTCCAGCTCCGACGGCAGGTTCTCCGGACCGACCACCACGGGCATGGTGGTCTGGTGCTCGAAGCCTTCTTCGTCGTATTGGAACGAGGTGGTGCAGGTGAAAATCGGGTGGCCCTTCTGGATCGCCGTGACCCGCCGCGTGCTGAAACTACCGCCATCACGCACGCGGTCCACCGAATACACCACCGGCAAGGCGGCATCGCCGGGGCGCAGGAAATAGCCGTGCAGGGAATGCACGTGCCGCGCCTCTTCTACGGTCTGGCTGGCAGCCGACAGCGACTGGCCAAGCACCTGGCCGCCGAACAGTTGGCGAAAACCCAGGTCCTGGCTGCGGCCGCGAAAGAGGTTTTCCTCGATCGGCTCCAGGGTCAGCAAGTCCACTAGGTCTTCCAATACTTGGCTCATAGAGCAACTCCTAAAATCTACGGGGCATTCCGGGCTGCCTATCCGTGCAGCGTGTCCAACCATTGGGCGCGGGTGATGCGGTACAACACATGATGGCGCAGCGGGTCATCGGCTGCGACCTTGGGGTGTTCAAAATCTGCCTGGGGATCGTAATGCATACCGATGGCCTGCATGACTTTTTGTGATGGCAGATTGGACTCGGTGGTAAACGCGAGGATTTCATCCAGCTGCAACCGGTCGAAACCACAGCGCAAAGCCGTCCACGCCGCTTCGCTGGCATACCCCAGGCCCCAGTGTTCACGGGCCAGGCGCCAGCCGATCTCCACCGCAGGGGTGAAGCCCGCTTCGAAGCTGACATTCTGCAGCCCGGTCAGGCCGATAAACTCGCCCGTGTCCTTGCGCTGCAAGGCCCAGAAACCAAAGCCGTATTCCGCGAAGTGCCCACGTATGCGCCCGATCAATGCGGCGCTTTCGAGGTGGCTCAGCTTGGCCGGGAAATAGCGCATCACCTGCGGGTCGGCGCACATGCGCGCAAATTCCGGCAGGTCGCTGTCGCGCCATTGGCGCAGCACCAGACGTGCACTTTCCAATTCCAGTATCGGCTCCATGGGTCCCCTCCCTTGCCATGTGCGTGAGTGTACAACGCGGGTAAGATGCGTCGCAGGTTCCTGTCAGAAAATCCCATGCCCCTGCCCCTGATCTACCACGACGACTACAGCCCCGAGTTTCCGGCAGACCACCGGTTCCCCATGGACAAGTTTCGCCTGCTGCGCGATCACCTGGTGGACAGCGGCCTGACCGAAGACAGCCAATTGCTGCGCCCGCAGCTATGCCCGGCAGAGATTCTGGCCCTGGCTCATGACTCTGCGTATATCGAACGCTACATGGGCGGCGAGTTGTCCCGCGAAGACCAACGGCGCCTCGGCCTGCCCTGGAACGAAGCGCTGGCCCGACGCACGGTGCGCGCCGTGGGCGGTTCCATCCTGGCCGCCGAAAAGGCACTGGAACACGGCCTGGCCTGCCACTTGGCGGGCGGCACCCACCATGCCCACTACGACTACCCGGCCGGCTTTTGCATCTTCAATGACCTGGCGGTGATCAGCCATTACCTGCTGGCCAGCGGCCGGGTCAACCGCGTGCTGATCTTCGATTGCGACGTGCACCAGGGCGACGGCACCGCACGCATTCTCCACGACACGCCGGACGCCATCACCGTGTCGCTGCACTGCGAAAAGAACTTCCCGGCGCGCAAGGCCCAGAGCGATTGGGACATTCCCCTGCCCATGGGCATGGGCGATACCGACTACCTCAAGGTGGTCGACGACGCTCTCAACTACCTGTTGCCGCTCTACCAGCCCGACCTGGTGCTGTATGACGCGGGCGTGGACGTGCACAAGGATGACGCCCTCGGTTACCTCAAGCTGACCGACGCAGGCGTCGCCGCCCGCGACGAAAGCGTGATGCGCCACTGCCTGGGCCGCGACATCCCGGTGATGGGCGTGATCGGCGGCGGCTACAGCAAGGACCGCCCGGCCCTGGCCCGCCGCCATGGCATCCTGCACCACAGCGCACAACGGGTGTGGACGTCATCAGGCTGTCACTGAACTGTGGGCGTTACCCACAATGCCTGTGGAACCACCTGTGGATAACTTGAGCGTAAGCACCTGAGAGCAAGAAGGCGCATGGCCTGCAAGAAACTGTACGTTTTTTGACCACACACTTTTCCACAACCGTGAAACGTTGTGGAACATTCGACCTGTTCCAGATTTGCAACAAAACTGCCGCACGCCGCCGTCACCCTGAACACCTTCCCGTATTCAGAGTACCCGGCGATGGCTACCTACAAGATCGGCACCGTGACAAACCCCGGCAATGACGACGCCTTGAAAAAGGTCGCGGCCACCTTCGAAACCGCCATGGCCCGCGCCGTGGCGGGTTTCAAGGACACGGCCAAGCCCGGCAATTTCAAGGTGCTGGCCAGCGGCGTGACCGACAACACCAAAGACCAGAAAATCGCCGCCGTCATGGCCACCGGCGATCAAGAGGCGATCAAACGCCTCAACGATCCTAACCTCGCCGACATCAGCAACACCGGCGTGCCCCTGGCGGACATCGCCAGCATCACCAAGATTTCCGACAACGTGCTGGACCTCAAGACCCGCGACGGCCAGGACATTGTCATCATCAAGCAGATGACGCCCTACCTGTTCGACGGCATGGCCGGCAAGGTCGACGCCGTCAACGCGCTCAATGCCAGCAAGGCCGACGGCTACCGCATCGCCCAGGCCGGCGATACCGCGCCGGGGTTGGCTGACTACAAGGGCATCGGCCCTGTGGATGAAATCGGCCCGGGCTTTATCCGCTACGAGACCGTCTCGGGCGACAAGGTGGTGGTCAGCCGCGAGGTAAACCCCGACCTGTACAACCAGGTGGCCGGCGACGGCCAGACCTGGGGCCTGATCAACGACAGCAAGAACGCCGGTTACACCCTCGCCGACGCCAGCGAATCCGGCAGCGTCAGCCTGGTAGGTACCCCGGAAGAACTCGGCCACGGCCTGATCCGTTATGAAACGGCGTCCGGCGACAAGGTGATCGTGTCCCAGGCCATCAGCCCCGACCTGTATGCCTCGGTGGTCAAGGAATCCAACGGCATCTTCAATGTGGGCGGCGCCGTCGACACCAACTGGATCGACAACTCCCAATACGCCAACCCCAAGGACTGGGACAAGATCGTCGGCAACACCAGCGGCACGCCGACCCAGGAAGAACGTGACCTCGACCGCCCACGCGCTGCGGCCAAAATGCTCAGCGACAACTGGGACAAATGGGGCATGCACGACCGCCCCATCGACTTCTCCAACCCACCGGCCGACCTGCCGCCCGAAGCCCAGGCGTGCCTCAAATACCTGGCCGGCAGCCCAAGCCTGATGAACGCCCTGGACAGCGGCGGCCTGGGCGGCAGCGACGGTGTGATTACCCACAGCAACGTCGACAGTTTCGTCAGCCAGTCGAACAAGGATCTGTCGGCCGCCTCCAAGTCCTACAGCACCTTTCTCAGCAAAAACCCGGGAGCCAGCGACCTGGCCAAGGCGAACGCCAAGTCGGCCGCGCTGGTCATGGCCAATATCTCGCTCGTCAGCAGCGCCGGCCCCGCGATGGAAGGCCCCAACCAGCGCGCCAACAACGGCAGCCTGACCACCGACAACCTCAACGCCATCAAGAACGACAGCGGCCTGAGCCCCGAACTCACCGGCGCTGCCGGCTACTGGTCGACCCCGGGCATGATGCGCACCCTCGACATGGCCGGCGACCTGCCCGCCACCGCCACCGCCGACGGCATCACCCAGCAGAAAAACCTCGGTGCCTGGCTGGAAAACCAGGCGCCCACCGACGACCACGGCGTGTTGATGATGCTCAGCAACGCCTCGATCCGCAGCTCGGTGGCCGGTGTCGACACCTCGAAGTTGACCCAGGACGTGCTGCAAAACCCGCAGAACTATGACGGCAAGACCAAGGCCGCCGTGATGCTGGAAATCAGCGACGCCCGTGCGCGCCTGGCCTCCAGCGACAAAGTCGGCGACGGTGACCTGTATGCCGGGATCACCGCCGACAGCGAATATCACCTCAACCCAACCAAATCCAAAGTCGCCGACCAGTTGGACGCGGCCGTCAACCAGTTGGCCGGCGACCCGGACGTGAAGACCTTCATGGCCCAGAACCAGGCCGACGGCATGCGCGACATCGTCAACAGCGACCCGGCGATCAAGACCGAGATGCAGCACTACCAGGACAGCCAGATCAACAGCGGCAACGTGATCAACACCGCTCTGGCGACCAAGGACAGCAATGGCAACCCGGTGTCGCTGATCGACGGGCTGAGCCTGGCCGGCACCGACGCCACCCTCACCGACATGGCCCTGGGCGGTAATGGCACGGTGGACCTGGAGGCCATGGCCGACAAGTCGGGCAAGTCGGCCGAGATTCAGCAGTACTTCCAGGACCACATCGTCAGCGGGCAAGACCTGCAGAACGGCCTGGCCGCGCCGAATGCCGACCCGATGACGGTCATCGGCCAGTACGCGGCCAACGCCTCGTTGCTCAAGGAGTTTCTGGGGGACAAGGTCTCGGCGCAGGACTCCTCCACCGTGCAGCAATACGTCAACCAGGCGGTGTCTGACAGCCTGGTCAACGGCGCCAACGACGACGTGCTCAAAAGCACCTTCGGCGACGCCAACGGCAACTTCGACGAGGCCAAGACCACCGCCATCCTCAACCAGGCCATGGCCGACAATCCGGACATGTTCAAGGACGCCACGGGTGCGCAGATCAAGCCGCAGGATGTGATCTCGCTGATCCGCTCGATGTGGGACGTCAACCGCCAGACCCAGAAGATCAGCGACGTACTGCCCAAGGCTGTGGACGGCCTGAACCTCAACGCCAGCGACGCCTACAAACAGGGGCTGCTGCACATCGGCAGCGCCCTGCTGGCGGGTGGCGTACTGGCGGCACGCTCGGCCACCGGCGGCAACAGCCCGGCCGACAACGCCGGGCGCGTGGCGGCGGGCATGCAGTTCGCCGGCCTGATCACCGAAGGCGGCACCAAATACGCCAAGGAAGCCGGCTACGGCATGGCCTGGAAACCCACGCCGGTTGACCCGAGCAAGCCCCAGGGCATCGGCGACTTCCCCACCGGAAAAATGGTGCAGAACACCGACGGCCTCAACAAACTGGGGAACCTGGGCAAAATCGTCGGCGGCGCCGGCAGCTTTATCGGCGGCGTGTTCGGCCTGATCAGCGGGGTCAACAGCGCGTTCTCCGGTGACAAGCTCAACGCCGGCTTCTCCCTGACCAGCGGCGCCCTCGGCACCGGCGCGGCGGTGGCGTCGATCATCGAAGGCGGCGCCGGCCTGTTTGGCGTGGCCGATGCGGCCGCCATCGCCGGCACCTTCGCCGGTGTACTGGGCTGGGCGGCGGCGGGCGTGGGCATCATCACCTCGTTCGTGTTCCCGATCATCGAGGTGGTCAAGCGCGAGAAACAACAGGACGCGTTCTTCGGCGCCCTGGTGCCCGTGCTGGACAAATATGGCCTCACCGGTGGCCCGATCACCGATTCTGACCGCTCGGACGAGTACCCGCCAAACACCAACACCGGCTTTGCCTGATCCCCGGGCACGCCGTTTCCTGTGGTGGGCGGGCTTGCCCCGCGTCGCGATTGACCAGGCGCTTCACGTTAGCCTGGTACACCGCGGCGCGGGGCAAGCCCGCTCACTACATAAGCACCACAATTGCTTACAATGGGCGCCCTTTTCTTTTGCCCAGGTTTGCTGATGTCCACTTCCTCCTCCCACGTCGCCATTATCGGCGGCGGCCCTGCCGGGCTGATGGCCGCTGAAGTCTTGAGCCAGGCGGGTGTGCGGGTGGACCTGTACGACGGCATGCCGTCGGTGGGGCGCAAGTTCCTGCTGGCGGGCGTGGGCGGCATGAACATCACCCATTCCGAGGCCTACCCGGCGTTCCTGTCGCGCTACGCCGAGCGTGCACCGCACATGGCACCGCTGCTGCGCGCGTTTGGCGCCGAGGCGTTGTGCGAGTGGATTCATGGTTTGGGCATCGAAACCTTTGTCGGCACCTCCGGCCGCGTATTTCCTACGGACATGAAAGCCGCGCCCCTGCTGCGTGCATGGCTAAAACGCCTGCGCGAGCAAGGTGTGGTTATCCACACCCGCCATCGCTGGGTCGGCTGGAATGCCAGCGGCGACTTACTTATCCACAGCCCGGACGGTGAAAAAGCTATCCACAGCGATGCGGTATTGCTGGCCTTGGGCGGTGGCAGCTGGTCGCGGCTGGGCTCTGACGGTGCCTGGCTCAAGCTGCTGGAAGACAAAGGCGTGCCTTACGCGGCGCTGCAACCGAGCAATTGCGGGTTTGAGGTGTCGGGCTGGAGCGAGTTGATGGTCAGCAAATTCGCCGGTGCGCCGTTGAAAAACGTCGCCATCGGTTTGGGCGATGACAAGCCGCGCCTGGGCGAGTGTGTGGTCACGGCCACCGGTATTGAAGGCAGCTTGATCTACGCGCTGTCGGCACCGATTCGCGAAGCGATCAACCGTAACGGCGCAGCGACCGTGCACATCGACCTGTTGCCGAGCAAACCGCTGGATAAGGTACAGGCCGCACTGGCCAAGCCCCGTGGTTCACGCTCGATGAGCAAGCATTTGCACAGCCAGTTGGGGTTGGACGGGGTGAAAGCCGCGTTGCTGCGCGAGCTGGCACCCGCTGAACACTTCAATGACCCGGCGCAGCTGGCCGTGGATATCAAGGCCCTGCCCCTGACCCTGGTGAAAACCCGGCCGATGGACGAGGCGATCAGCACCGCCGGCGGCGTGCCGTTTGAGGCGCTGGATGAGCGGTTGATGCTCAAGCAACTGCCGGGGGTGTTTTGTGCGGGGGAGATGCTGGATTGGGAAGCGCCGACCGGCGGGTATTTGCTGACGGGGTGTTTTGCCAGCGGCCGAGCAGCGGGGCGTGGCGTGTTGGAATGGCTTAACCGCTAAAACACCGATCTTGCCTGCGATGGCGGCCTCGAGATCGCCATCGCAGGCAAGCCAGCTCCCACATTCTGATCTGTGAATACATTCAAAATGTGGGAGCTGGCTTGCCTGCGATGAGGCCTTCAGTCACACCGCACAATCACTTCTTCTTGCGCGGCCCAGTATTAAACACCGGCACCTTGCGCACCGGCTTGATCGACGGCTCAGCCGGCGCCACTTCCCCGCTGTCCACCCACTTGCCCAGGTTGCGCTTGCCGCCACCACCGGATGCCTTTGGCTTCTTCGGTTTCTTCGGCTTCTTCACCACCTGGCCACTGGCATCGGTCTCGGGCACGCGGTGCTCCGGCTCGAACTCCGGCTCCATCTTGCGGGTCAGGGTCTGACGGGTCAGCATCTCGATGGCCGACAGCATGTTCACTTCATCGGCACACACCAGGGAGATCGCCTCACCGGTGTTGCCCGCACGGCCGGTACGGCCGATACGGTGGATGTAGTCCTCAGCCACAATCGGCAGGTCAAAGTTGACCACCAGCGGCAGGTCTTCGATATCCAGGCCCCGGGCCGCCACATCGGTGGCCACCAGGATCTGTACGTCACTGGTCTTGAATCGGTCCAGCGCACGCTGGCGAGTGGCCTGCGGTTTGTCGCCATGGATGCCGTCGGCATTGATGCCCAGGCCTTGCAACTTGTCCACCAGCGCATCCACGCCGTTACGGGTCTTGGCGAACACCAGCACCTGCTTCCAGCGGCCTTTGCGCATCAGGTGCACAAACAGCTCCGGCTTGCGCTTCTTGTCCACCGGCACGATCCACTGCTTGACCGTGTTGGCGGCAACGTTGCGCGGGCTGACTTCGATGCTCAGCGGGTCGTTGAGCATCTGCCCGGCGAGCAGGCGGATGTCATCGGAGAAGGTCGCGGAGAACAGCAGGGTCTGGCGCTTTTTCGGCAGCATGCGGTAGATGTTCGCCAGCTCTTCGGAGAAGCCCAGGTCGAGCATGCGGTCGGCCTCGTCCAGCACCAGGGTTTGCAGCTGGTTGAGTTTCAGCGCGTTCTGGCGGAACAGGTCGATCAGGCGGCCAGGGGTGGCCACCAACACATCAACACCTTTTCGCAGCTTCATCATCTGCGGGTTGATGCTCACGCCACCGTACACCGCGTAGGTGGTCAGCGGCAGGTTCTGGGCGTACTCGGCGACGCTGGCGTGAACCTGCTCGGCCAATTCGCGGGTCGGGCACAGGATCAGCGCACGCACCGAGTTGGGGGCGACTTTCGGCCCTTCCAGGGTCAGCAATTGCAGCAGCGGCACGGCGAAACCGGCGGTCTTGCCGGTGCCGGTCTGGGCGGCGGCCATCAGGTCGCGACCGGCCAGCACGGCCGGAATGGCTTGCGCCTGCACCGGTGTCGGGGTCTGGTAGCCAAGCGTCTCAAGGGCGCGCAGCAAGGGTTCGATCAGGCCAAGGGTGGCGAAAGTCATGTGTTTACCGTAGGAAAAATTCAGCGCAAGTCGCAATGGCGCGGAGTTTACCTTATTTCCGGCTTCGGCTTGCGCCACTGGGGCAAGCCGATCAGCACCACGGCGCTGATGATCACCAACATCGCCAGGGCTTCTTCCTTGCCGATGGTTTCACCGACAAACACAATCCCGAGCAATACCGCCACCGCCGGGTTCACGTAGGCATAACTGGTCGCCGCCGCAGGGCGCACGTGTTTGAGCAGGTACATGTAGGCATTGAACGCGATGATCGAGCCGAACACCGCAAGGTAAGCCAGGGCCAACCAGCCTTCCAGCGGTGGCACGGCGTGCAGCCGCTCACCGGTCAGGGCACTGCCCACCAGCAGCAAGGCACCGGCGATGATCATCTCGGCCGCGCTGGCCATGGCGCCGGCTGGCAGTGGCAAATGCTTGCTCCACACCGAGCCAAAGGCCCAGGAGGCGGCGGCAAACAGCAACAACATGGCGCCGGTCGGGCTCGACTGCAGGTTGGAGCCCATGTTGAGCATGGCGATGCCGATAATCCCCAGCACCACCCCGGCCCATTCCAGGCGTGTGTTGCGTGCGCCCCAGAAATAGCCGCACAACAAGGTGAACAACGGCACCGTCGCCACCGCCAACGCGGCCACGCCGGAAGCAACGCCCGTGTGCTCGGCCACCGTCACCGCGCCATTGCCGAAGGTCAGCAGCAACACGCCGATCTTGGCCGCGGCCTTCCATTGCACCCAAGTCGGCGCCGGCGCCCCGCGCCAGCGCAAGAAGCCATACATCGCGATCCCGGCCACCAGAAAGCGAATCCCGCCCAGCATCAGCGGCGGCCAGTATTCCACGCCAATGCGGATCACCAGGTAGGTGGATCCCCAAATCACATACAACGCAAAAAAGGCAGCGATCAACGGTAACGGAAAGCGACGTGGGCCAGGCATTGGGCGGCTCTGCGGCAGGGACGGGAGGCTTATTCTAGAAAGGTCGGCCAATAAACATAAGTTACAAAACCTGTTTAAAGCGGCCATACACTTTTCAAAACACGGTTATGAGGGCTATAAACCACGCTTTCGAAAGCCACGCGCAACTGGAGCCTTCTCATGGACAAATACGACCGCATGCTCCTCAGCGCCCTGCTTGAAGACGGCCGCGCGTCCTACGCGCAACTGGCCCGCACGGTGAACCTCTCCGCCCCCGCCGTCGCCGAACGCGTGGCCAAGCTGGAAGCCAGCGGCGTGATCACCGGCTACCAGGCCAAGGTAGACCTGTCCAAGGTCGGCCTGCCGATTCAATGCGTGATGGAACTGCGCCTGACCAACCACGGTAACCAGAAGGTGTACGACGCCCTGGCTGAGATCCCGGAACTGACCGAATGCCACCGGGTAACAGGCGACCCGTGCGTGATCATGCAGGCGGCGGTGGGCTCGATGCCGGAGCTGGAGAACTTGATCAACCGGGTGGCGAAGTTTGGGTTCAGCAAGACCTCGATCATCTTATCGAGTGCGATAGAACGGCGGGTGCCGCTGGGCCAACTGGAGGGCAAGAATGGTGGTTGAATACAGCACGGTCGTGAGCCTCAGCCACCCGATCACGCCGCGTATCCCGCTGTGGCCAGGGGACCCACCGGTGCAGTTCACAGACATTGCCTCGCTGGAACAGGACGGCTATTTCCTGCGGCGCTTCAGCATGGGCGAACACAGCGCCACCCACATGAACGCGCCGAACAGTTTCTATGCCGATGGAATGGGCATTGATGGCTACGCGCCGCAAGACCTGGTGCGGCCTGCGGTGGTGATTGATGTGCGCGCCCGTTGCACGGCGGACTACGAGATCAGCGTGCAAGACATTCAAGACTGGGAGCGCCAGCACGGCACCATCGAGCCGGGCTGTGTGGTGCTGATGTACACCGGTTGGCAGCACCTGTGGAATGACCCCACTGCGTTCTTCGGGCAGGATGCCCAAGGCTCTCATTTTCCCGGGATTGGCGAGGCCGCGATTGTGTTTTTGCTTTCACAACGCCAGGTCGCCGGGGTGGGTATCGATACCCATGGAGTCGATCCGGGGCAAAGCACCACCTTCGCGACAAACCATGCGGTGCTGGCGGGGAACGGGATTGTGTTGGAGTGCCTGACAAACCTTGATCGGTTGCCGGCCAAGGGCTCGACGGTGGTGATCGGCGTTTTGGCGCTGGAAGGCGGGTCGGGGTCGCCGGTTTCGGTCATGGCGTTTATTTCCTGAGTACATCGCCGCTCGGACTGACGCCATCGCAGGCAAGCCAGCTCCCACAGTTGACCGAGTCGCCAGGGCTGGATGCAATCTCCCGTAGGAGCCCGGCTTGCCGGCGATGGCGTCAGTTGCGTCACAGCCGATCTGAACGCTGAACAATCAAATCGACAATCTGCTTGAGGGTGGTGATGTGATCCCAATCTGCCTGGGTCGCCTGCAGTTGAAATTGCCACTTGATCTGCATGACAAAGCAGGTCAAATCCTCATCAATAATCTTAAAGTCATGGATAAAATCCGTTTGCTCCGTCACTTGGCTTCGGTCGATAAAGCCAATGATGTCGACGAATAGCTGAATCACCTTTTCGCTGATATCGGCTCTGGTCTGACTACCTTCCATTGCTCGCTTCATAGGCACATTTACCAATACTGATCAGATCAAAAACAGCCAATCCCGCAGCAACGAAGGGAATGCCTCGCCCAATAATGCCAAATACCCGCACGGTGCCAAACGTTGCTTTTGCCATCCTGGCCATCGTCGGCTGCCTGATCAGTGTACGAGGAAAAAAGCGCATCCCGATAAGACTTGCCAGGTTCGTGGTTTTACTGGAACCCGCGTGAACCCAAGTGCCCACAGCAATTTTGCTGATGGGTATGCCGGCCGCGCCAGTGATGACCGTCGCCGCCGTCAAACCGTAGTGTTGCTGTGTGCATTTCCAGAGCTCATCAAGCGTGGTGTTCGGAACTGCGGAATCAGCGTGAATGGGTCGAAGTAGCTGATAATTGGCGCCGTTGATAACACCTGGAGCGTTATGCAAAACCATAGCAGCTGGGCAGCTTGTCATCGTGTTTCCCAAATGAAACGCCATGCTTGAACTTGAACCGAGATTGATGCCATTGCGTTCAAGTTCGAACTGGCTTCGCATGATTGCTGTATGGAGGTCGCTTTCCTGCATGACGTCGTCCCTGTACGTAAATGACAGACGTGATGGTAGGTCGCCGCGATGTGCAATTGAGGGATGGCGGGCAAAAGCAGAAAGGTCTGACGAGGCAGCAGGGCTTGGCCTACTGACTATTCAGAAAGCAGTTAAAAGCCCACATAAACAGCTGATGTTTTGATGGCCAGCAAGACCGATCCCTTTCATTTGCGGGACCTTTCCTAGAGAATTCCACGGCCTTGTTTCCGTCGGATTCGGTAGCTAGTCTCGCCCAGTCATCGATTGTTCGGTGATCGGACGTGCAAGTCCGACTCGCAAAGGTGCACCAGCGCCCTACATCTAAATGCCCATTTTTTTGGTTGGCGTTTATCTGCAATGGCGGCTGTGCGCTGGAGACCCTTGGGTCTGCCGGGTTACCTTTGCCCCGGTCTTGCACACCTGCGTACAGCTGCCACCCTCATTCGCGTGCAAGCGGACGATGTTGGCTTCTTTCCCCAAAGGAGCTCCACCATGGTCAAAATCACCCCCGATCCACCCAGTTTCCTCAGCGAAGACGCCCTGCTCAATCGCCGAGCCATCGACTACTACCTCAAAGCGTCCGCCCCGGATGCCCCTACCTTTACCCTGAATGACAACCTGAGCTTCGAAGATGCCCTGGCCCATGCGGCAGATTTGCTGCATTGCGCGGTGGAGACGGTGCAGGCGTCGGGTGAGGTGCTGAGCGTGCAGCTACGGGCGGTGATGCATTTGGTGGGGATGGCGAAGGGGGTGGTGAATCGGGCTTTGGACTGTGTGCAGCCTCGGTAGGAATGTTGGCTGAACGGGCGCCATCGCAGGCAAGCCAGCTCCCACAGTTGACCGAGTCGCCAGGGCTGGATGCAATCTCCTGTAGGAGCCCGGCTTGCCGGCGATGGCGGGTTCAGACCCCGCGATGTTTCTTCAGGTGTTCGGTGATCTTGGCGGCCGGTACTTTCTGCAAGCTGCACAGCAGGTCGTGGGACAGTTCGCGCAAACCGTGCGTTCCGCGCAGTTCCTGGGCCAGGTGGGCGGTGAGGTTGGCGGCCATCTCCGCATCCGCCATCGCCCGGTGAGCCTTGCCGGTGTGGGGCAGTTGGGCGAATGAGGTCAGGGTGCCGAGTTTGTGGTTGGGCGCCGACGGCATCAGGCGGCGGGCCAGCAGCAAGGAGCAGGCAAACTTTTGCAGGCGGGTGCGGCGGATCAGGCCCAACTCAAAGTCCCAGAACTTCTGGTCGAACGCGGCGTTGTGGGCCAGCAGCGGTGTGGTGCCGACGAATTCATTGACCTCGTTCATCACCCGCTCGGCCGGTGGCGCGCTGCGCAGCATGGCGTTGCTGATGCCGGTGAGTTGCTCGATAAAACCCGGCACGCGCACGCCAGCATTCATCAGGCTCTGGTAGCGGTCCACGATCTGGCCACGCTCGAGGATGACCACCGCGATTTCCGTGGCCCGGCAGTGGCTGCTGGGGGTGATGCCGGTGGTTTCAAAGTCGATGACCGCTATACGTTCCAAACCTGTTCCAACTCCGTCTAACTGTTTATTTGAGCAACAACGCGCCTTCGATCGGCACGTAGCGGCTGGCGGCGCGTATCAATGAATTGGCGGTCAGCCCCGGCACACCGTAGGCCACGGCTTCGACGCCATGCTTGTGGATGATGCGGTCGAGCAGCATGTCGAAATCGCCGTCACCGGAGGCCAGCACGATTTCGTCGACGTGGTCGGCGGCGTCCATGATGTCGATGGTGATGCCCACGTCCCAGTCGCCCTTGGCCGAGCCGTCGCTGCGCTGGATGTAGGGCTTGAGTTTTACCGTGAAGCCCAGGTTGCGCAGGATCTGCTGGAATTGCTGCTGCTTGCTGTCGCCACGGTCGATGGCATACGCGTACGCCTCGACGATCTGCCCGCGCGAGCTGATATCAGCCCACAGCGCCGCATAGTTGAAGTGGCAGCCATACGCCTGGCGCACGGTGTAATAGAGGTTTTGTACATCGGCGAACACTGCAATTTTCTTCACCGCACTTCCCCATGGCTGCCGCGTGGACCTCGAAGACGAAGGTCCGCAAAGGCGCCAGTATGCCAGCCACGGGAAAGTTTCAGCGAAAAATCAGCCCGGGGCGACGAAGCGCACCGGGCTTGGGTGGGTCAGACGAAGGAGTCGTCGTCGCCGAAGGAGGAAGAGTCGTCGGCGTAATCGTTGTCGGCGAAGCTGTCGCTGTTGTTGCTGCCCCAGCTGTCATTGCCACCGGCAAAGCGCTGGTCATCGTTACCCCAGCCGCCCTGATCGCTGGCCGGCGCGGGCTCTTCGCGGATGATTTCTTCCACCACTTGTGGCTGTTGCGAGTTGTGATTGAACAGGCTGCTGATGCCCTCGGCCAACATCACACCACCGGCCACACCAGCAGCGGTTTTCAACGCGCCACCCAGGAAGCCGCTGCCGATGGGAGCGGCCGGGGCTTGTTGTGGCTGTTGGTAATTCTGTTGCGGCGCACCGTAGTTCTGCTGCGGCGCGGGCTGGCCAAACGAAGGCCGTGCCGGTTCGCGCCAGCCGCCACCCGAAGACGCCGGGGCACTCTGGGCCGGTTGCGGGTCGCGGGAACCGCCACCAAAGATGCTCGACAGGAAACCACCGCTGCTCGGCGCAGGCTGTGCGGCCTGGGAACGGGCCTGTTGCAACTCATCCTGCAATTGCTGGATCTGTTGCGCCTGCTGCTTGTTCTGCGCGTCGAGGCTCTTGATCGCGTGTTCTTGCACCAGGATCGACTGGGTCATGTAGTACCCGGCCGCTGGTTGGCGAGTCATGTGCTCCTTGATCCGCGCTTCGGCCAGGGCGTCGCGGGGGGCTGAATCCGTTTCGGCTTGCTGCAACCGTGAAAACAGTCCATCGATCAGGGTTTGCTCTTCGCTGTTCATGGCGACCTCGTTAGATTGCCGGTAGAAATCATGGGCCTGCCTGTGATCAGGCAAGCTACGCCTCTAGTTATGGGGCTGTTACCAGACGTTTCAATGGTCTTTACGCAAGGTTTACGTTTGCTTACCGCCAGCCATGATCGGTTAAAGTGTGGGCCTTGCTTTCAGGCCTGTGATGAACCCGATGAATCCGTTAGACGTACTGCGCGACTCCCTTCGTTTTACCCGAGGCAATTTGGGCGCCATCGTCCAGCTGTGCCTGCCGCTGGTGATCCTCGAAGCCCTGCTGCAACAGGTGCTCGATCACACGCTGGGCCCGGACGCCTTCCCCGGCTACAGCGTGGTGGTGGGGTTGCTCGTCTACCCGCTGTACACCGGCGCCTTGATCCTGTTTCTCGACGCCCGCACCCGTGGCGAGTCGCCGCGCACAAAGGACGTGTGGGCCATGGCCCTGACGCTGTGGCCACGTTTCGCCCTGCTCACGGCCATGAGCACCCTGCTGATCTTGCTGGGCCTGTCGTTGTATTTCCTGCCGGGCCTGTGGCTGATGGTGGTGCTGGCGTTTGCCGAATACCTGCTGGTGCTGCGCGGCATGCCGGCGCTGGCGGCGATGAAGGAAAGTTTTCGCCTGACCCGTGGGCATTTCTGGCGAATCCTGGTGTGCCTGCTGTGCGTGATGACACCGTTGTGGCTGCTCAAGGGCGCGAGCGTGGCGGCTTATCCCGAGCCGGCGCCGCTGCTGGGGGTATTGATCGACAGCGCCCACAGCTTCCTGCAGCTGTTTACCAGCGTGGTGCTGTTCCGTTTATTCATGCTGATCGGTGGCGATGCCGACGCGCGGTGATATGCTCCGTGGCACTTTCCAAACGCTATAAGCCGAGCCGATGACCCGTTTATTGCGCATAACCTTGCTGGGCCTGGTGATCATCGCCGGCCTGCTCGCCGCCATGGTCTACAGCCTGACCTGGCGCCCCGAGCCCAAGCAAACCCTGCCCGTCAGTTGTGTCGCGCCCCGTGCGCCCACCCTGTTGCCCGGGCAGGCGCTCAAGGTCATGACCTGGAATGTGCAATACCTGGCCGGCAAGAACTACGTGTTCTGGTACGACACCGCCGACGGCAGCGGCCCGGACGAACGTCCCACCATCGAAGACATGGCCGCCAGCCTCGATGAAGTGGCACGGGTGATCCGCGAAGAACAACCCGACATCCTGCTGTTGCAGGAGCTCGACGAAAACGCCAAGCCTTCCCACTATCAGGATCAGGTCACACTGCTCCAGGAGCGCGTGGCCGATCTCTACCCCTGCAGTACCCAAGCGTTCGACTGGAAAGCCGACTTTGTGCCCGACCTGCATATCTTCGGCAGCGTCGGTCGCAAGCTCGTGACCCTGAGCCGCTACCAGATCGAACACGCCGAACGCCTGCAATTGCCGGTGCCAGACGCGAACTTCATCGCCCGTCAGTTCCAACCCAAACCCGCGCTGCTGCTGACCTATCTACCGTTGAGCGACGGCGGCCAACTGGCGGTGCTCAACACCCGCTTCGACGGTGACGCCCCCGGCCGCAGCGCCGTGCAAGAGCAGGTGAAAAGCACCGTCAAACTGTTGGATAAATTCGAAGGCCGGGGCACGCCCTGGTTGATTGGCGGTGATTTCAACGTGCTGCCGCTGGGGCAGTTCCTGCGCCTGGACGCGGGCAAGCGTGGGCAGTATTCGCCGGACAGCGAGCTGCATCTACTGTGGGAAAAGTACCCGATGATCCCGAGCAACAGCCAATCAAGCGGCATCGACCGTGAGAAATGGCTGACGTATTTCCCCAACGACCCTCGCGCCACAGGCCCGGATCGCACGCTGGACTACCTGTTCTACAGCCCGCGCATCAAGCGGGTGGAGGCGAAGGTTCGCCAGGACGATACCTTGCGCATCTCCAACCACCTGCCGGTGATCGCGCGCTTCCTGCTGCCGGCTGCGCAGTAACAGCCCCCACAAAAACCTGTGGGAGCTGGCTTGCCTGCGATAGCGGTGGGTCAGTTGAAGAATATTTCACTGGTCCAACGCTATCGCAGGCAAGCCAGCTCCCACATTTGATCTCCACATGACCTACTTGCGAGGTTTGATCCGCGCAGTCGGCTCGGCAATCAGCGGGTCATCCGGCCAGTAGTGTTTCGGGTACCGCCCCTTCAGGTCCTTCTTCACCTCGGCGTAAGTACTGCGCCAGAAGTTCGCCAGGTCCTGGGTCACCTGCACCGGCCGGCGTGCCGGTGACAGCAGGTGCAGCTTCACCGCCTGGCGCCCGCCGGCAATGCGCGGGGTGTCGGCCAGCCCGAACAACTCTTGCAAGCGCACCGCCAGAATCGGCGGCTGTTCGCTGTAGTCCAGGCGCACCGAAGACCCCGATGGCACCTTCACATGCTGTGGCGCCAGTTCATCCAGGCGTTGAGGCAGCGGCCAGGGCAGCAGGTTGTGCAGGAAACTGGAGATATCCAGGTTGGCGAAATGGCTCAGGCGCGAGACCTTGCCCAGGTAGGGCATCAGCCAATGCTCCAGGCTGGCGAGCAAGGCGTTGTCGCTGAGGTCGGGCCATTCGCTGGTTTTTCCGGCGTCCAGTTGGCGCAGGAGCATGACGCGGGCCTGCCATTGACGCAGCTCGGACGTCCACGGCAGCAGTTCCAGGCCTTTGCGACGTACGAGGTTGACCAATGCCTGGCTGCGTGCGGACTCATCAAGGCCGGTCAACGGCTCGCGGCTGAGCACCAGTTCGCCGACTTTGCGCTGGCGCTCGGCACGTAGCACGCCTTCGCGCTCGTCCCAATCCAGTTGGTCGACCGTGCGCACTTGCTCGGCAAGCACCGTGTCGAACAGCGCCGGGTCGAAATCCGCCGCCAGGTAGATGCGTTCTTCGCGCTGGCCCTGACGGCTGCCGAGGTCGGCGATCACCAGCCAAGGCTGTTTCATCAAGCTGTCGGCCTCGGCGAACAGCGCCGCACGGCCATTGGCCAGGCGGTATTCGGCACCACCCGGGCGGCGTTGCTGCGCGACGCGGTCCGGATAAGCCAGCGCCAGCAAGGCGCCGAGCCAACGTGGGTGGTCGGGGTCGGTCACCGGCTGCGTGGCCTGGTCTCGCAGGTAACCGCGATATTGCCGCGCCAGTTGCTTGGCCCGCTGCACGCCACCGCCTGTGCCCCGCGCTCGTTCCTCGCCAGATAACAGTGCCAGGCGGCTGTGCAGGTCCGCGCCGCCACCGCGCAAGATATCGCGCTCACCCAACAAGGCCGCGACATCACAGGCCGTCGCCGCCAGCCCCAGGTCCTGCCCGCGCAGCAGCAGATGGGCGATGCGCGGATGGGCCGGCAGCTCGGCCATTTTCTGGCCATGGGCGGTCAGCTTGTCTTCATTCAATGCGCCGAGGCGCACCAGCAAGTCCTGGGCCTGGGCATAAGCCGCGGCCGGGGGCACATCCAGCCACACCAGTTGAGTGGGCGTGACGCCCCAACGCGCCAGCTGCAAGGCCAGGCCGGCCAGGTCGGCGGCGAGGATTTCCGCGCTGCTGTAGGCGGCCAGGCCTTCGTGCTGGTCCTCGGACCACAACCGGTAACACACCCCCGGCTCCAACCGCCCTGCCCGGCCGGCCCGTTGGGTCGCGCTGGCGCGGGAGATGCGCTGGGTGTCGAGGCGGGTCATGCCGCTGCCCGGGTCGAAGCGCGGCACCCGCGCCAGCCCGGCATCGATCACCACGCGCACGCCGTTGATGGTGAGGCTGGTCTCGGCAATGTTGGTGGCCAGCACCACTTTGCGCTTGCCCGCAGGCGCCGGGTCGATGGCGGCGCGCTGCGCGTTGAGGTCCAGTTCACCGTGCAGTGGGCACAGGAGCACATCCGGGCGATCACCCAAGGCGTCGGCCAGTTGCTGATTGACCCGGCGAATCTCGGCCTGGCCCGGCAGGAACACCAGAATGCTGCCGGTCTCGTCGTGCACAGCTTCAAGAATGGTCTGCACCACACGCGGCTCGATGAATTCACCCGCCTGGTACGGCCGCCCCCAGCGCATCTGCACCGGGAACATGCGCCCTTCGCTGCGCAGGATCGGTGCATTGTCCAGCAGGCCGGCCAGACGCTCGCCTTCGAGGGTGGCGGACATCAGCAGAATTTTCAGCGGTTGCTCATCGCGAAACAGGTCGCGGCCGTTGAGGCTCAAGGCCAGCGCCAGGTCAGCGTCGAGGCTGCGCTCGTGGAATTCGTCGAAGATCAGCAACCCCACGCCCTCCAGCGCCGGGTCATCCTGCAGGCGGCGGGTGAGGATGCCTTCGGTGACCACTTCGATGCGGGTGTTGGGGCCGACTTTGCTGTCCAGGCGAATGCGGTAGCCGACGGTTTCACCCACCTTTTCGCCCAGCTCACTGGCCAGGCGTTCGGCGGCAGCACGCGCAGCCAGGCGGCGGGGTTCGAGCATCAGGATGGTCTGCCCGGCCAGCCAGGGCTCGTTCAACAACGCCAAGGGCACACGGGTGGTTTTACCGGCGCCGGGGGGCGCTTCCAGCACGGCTTCATGGCGATTCGCCAAGGCGTCACGCAGGGCGGGTAAAACATCATCGATCGGCAACGAATTCATACTGGCTCCAAAGCAGAGCGGCGAGTATAACGGCGAACTGCCTGAGGTCGGTGGCGGTCTCAAAAACACCGCCCGATTGGCTTGGCAACACGGTTAAATGTGGGAGCTGGCTTATAGTTTCGTATTAACAGTGTCCAGGAGAGTCTCCATGCGTATCGCTTCCCGCATCATCGGCGGTGTCCTCACCGTCACCTTGCTGAGCCAGTTGACGGCCTGCGGCTCGATCTTCTTCCCCGACCGCCGTGGCCAGATCGACGGCAAGATCGACCCCACCGTCGCCGTGCTCGATGCCATCGGCTTGCTGTTCTATGTGATCCCGGGCCTGATCGCGTTTGGTGTGGACTTCGCCACCGGCGCCATCTATTTCGAGCCGGGCAAGACCGCCCAGGTGGCTCCGGAAAAACTCCACGAAGCCATCGGCGCCGACGGCAAGGTCGACAACGCCAAGCTGCAAACCATCATCCAGAAAGAAACCGGCCACCGCTTGCCGCTGGACGACCCGCGCATGATCCAGTTCAAGGGCAGCGTGCAGCAACTCGCCTCCCTGGGCCTGAAACCCGCCGCCTAAGGATTCGACCCGCCTATGACCAGCAGCCCCGAACACGCCCGGCTTTTGCGCCTGGCGACGCGCGCCTCGGTGGGCGTGGCCTGTGCGCTGATTATCACCAAGGCCATCGCCTGGTGGCTCAGCGGCTCGGTGAGCATGCTCGCCGGGTTGACCGACTCACTGCTGGACGGCGTGACTTCGCTGCTGAATTTGCTGGCGGTGCATTACGCGCTGCGCCCGGCCGATGACGATCACCGTTATGGGCATGGCAAGGCGGAATCGTTGTCGGGTATGGCCCAGGCGCTGTTTATCGCCGGCAGTGCGGTGCTGATCGCGTTCCAGGCTTATCAACGCCTGCAACACCCGGAACCGGTTGGCGCGCCGTGGTTGAGCATCGGGGTGATCGTGTTCTCACTGGTGATGACCGTGGCGTTGCTGATGCTGCAACACCGGGTGATCCGTGAAACCGGCTCCAACGCGGTGCGGGCTGACTCGCTGCATTACCGCTCCGACCTGATGCTCAACGGCAGCATCCTGGTGGCGTTGGTGCTGGCCGGTTTCGGTTTTCATCAAGTGGATGCCTGGTTCGGCCTAGGGATCGCCGCCTACATCCTGTGGAGTGCCATCCAGATTGCCCGGGAAAGCTTCGCGGTGTTGATGGATGAGGAACTGCCGCCCGATGTGAGCCAGCATATGTTGGAACTGGCCCGTGGCGTTCCGGGGGTGTTGGGCGCGCATGACCTGCGCACGCGGATTTCCGGCAGCCACTGGTTTGTGCAACTGCACCTGGAGTTGCCGGGGGAATTGACGCTGTCAGTCGCCCATGGCATCAGCGACCAGGCCGCCGACGCCATTCACAAAGCCTACCCGCGTGCCGAAGTGCTGGTGCACGCCGACCCGCGGGAGGTGGTCACGGGCAACAAGGCCTAGTACTGCACCTGATACCCGCGACTGCTCAGGCAGTTGCCCTGGGCCTGGCGGTAGGTTTGCACCACCGCTGGGTCCGGGGCGTAGGTCACTGCCTGCGGATCGAACCCACTTTGCTGCACCGCCCAGCGATAACAGTCGTAGCCGTCCTGCTGCACCTGGGCCGGTGATTGGCCATTGGTGGGATAGGCGATAACGTCATAGCCATTGCCCTGGGGCGCAGGCGGCTGTGCGGGCGGTTGCACCACCACGTACTGCTGCGAGCTGGTTTCGTAGGTGTAATAGGCACCGGCAGCGACGAAGAACAGCGCACTGCCCACCCACACTTCCCGAGCATAATCCGGCAGGTATTGCACGCGGATGCCGTAAGGCGGCGTCACCACCACATAACGCGGGCCTTGGGGACGGTACCAGTAGCCACCGGAGAAGAAGTAATCCTGGCCACGGTACGGCACGCGGTAGTTGCGGTCGGTGAAGCGGTCGACGGTGTACCCCGGGCGATACTGCGGCCCCGGGCCCCAACCATTGCCGTGGCCATCCGGGCGGCCCGGCCAGCGAACGTCATTGGGGTGGCCGTTGAAACCGCCGCCCGGGCGCGGGCCTGGGGCGTTGCCGCCTTGCCAATGCGGGTTGCCGTCGTTGCGGCGTGGGATGTCCTGGTAGTAACCCTGGCGCGGTTCCTGGGTTTGACGCACGGTATCCGGGCGTCCCTGGATCGGCAGGTTGTTGGCCGGTTGGGCCGGTTGCGGCGCAGGCCGAGGCTGTTCAGCACCTTGCGGGCGCCCTTGCCATTGCCCACCGCCACGCTGCTCGCCACGATCGAAGTGCTCGTTCTGCGGGCGTGGCGGGTTATTTTCGAAATGTTGATTCTGCGGACGCGGCTGATTGTTTTCAGGCCGCGGTTGAGGGTTCTGAGGGCGCGGCTGATTATTCTCAGGTCGCGGTTGGTTGTTCTGCGGTCGCGGCGGTTCGTTGCCTTGCCGCCCGCCTTCGGGCCCTCGTTCATGCTGGCCACCGCCTTCTGAGCGTGGGTCGTCGGCCATCACTTGCGTGCCGACGCTGATCATCAGCAAACCTACACCTGCCATACGCCAGATGCGCTTCATGCTATTCCTCACTGCGGATTAGGGCCTAGAGTGTCCGGCCTCATACCATGAGACTGGAAAAGCCTCACCCGGTTCTAAGACAGGTTATCAGTCACGAGAACAATTTTCTGAAGGCAAAGAAAAAGGGGTGACCCGTCGGCCACCCCTTGAGAATTTCGTCCTGGCTCAACGCTTTTGACGTTGGCTCACCTCACGCCGTCTTGTAGACAGTGTGCAGCCTGGAGGCCGGCTCAACCCTGCTGGGGTGGCGGCCGCAGCGGGCCTGATTGGGCGGGCTGCAGTGGACTGTTGTCCAGGCGGTGATTCTGTTGATAAAGATACCCGCGAGTGCCCGGCAGATGATTGCGAAGATTGCGTCAATAAACAGTGCTTGCGCAATTTTTAACCCTTCATGGATAATTCACCGCAATAGTTACGACAAAGGCCAACCCAATGAGCAAGCTTGACCGATACGACCTGAGTATTTTGGCGGAATTGCAGCGCGACGCGAGGATCTCCAACCAGGAGTTGGCCGAGCGTATCGGCCTGTCGCCATCGCCCTGCTCACGCCGGGTCAAGCAGTTAGAAGACGACGGCTACATCGCCCGCCAGGTCGCGCTGCTCGACCGCAAGATGCTCGGCTTGAGCCTCACGGCTTATGTACTGATCGGCATGGACCGCCACACGCCCGAGCGTTTCGAGAACTTCGAAGCCGCCATCCGCACCCTGCCTCAGGTACTGGAATGCAGTTTGGTCACCGGGATGGATGCCGACTACCAGTTGAAAGTCGTGGTGCCGGACATGGACCACTATCAAAAGCTGCTGCTGGGCCACCTGACCCGCATTGAAGGCGTGACCAGCGTGCGCTCCAGCTTTGTGCTGAACCAGGTGCTCAACAGCACCGAGTTGCCGCTGACCCACCTGCGCACATAACAAATGTGGGAGCTGGCTTGCCTGCGATGCAGGCGGCTCGGTGTATCAGCCTATCCGAGGTGATGCAATCGCAGGCAAGCCAGCTCCCACATTGACCGCGCCACGACGCAGGTCAATATTGTGTCTGTAACACTGCCGTATACTTTCCCGCCTGCCTTGTCGGAAAAATTCCCGCATGAACAACATCGACCCCGCCCTGTTTGAAGAATGGATGATGACCGGCCTGGTCACCATCCTGATCATTTTCATGGGCTTTATCGTCTGGGACCTGGCGAAGAAGTCCAAGGCCGGGCGCTTTGGTTCTTTCATCCTGTTCTTCGTGCTGGGGCTGGGCGTGGCGGCGTTCATCATCAAGAGCGTGGTGATCGGCCTGATCGAATCCGGCGCTTTATAAGCGCGCCGCCACTTCCTTCCACTGGCCCTGGTCCAGGCCGTCGATCGACCAGTCACCGATACGCACCCGCACCAGGCGCAACGTCGGCAAGCCCACGGCAGCGGTCATGCGCCGAACCTGGCGGTTGCGCCCCTCACGAATCACCAGCTCCAACCAATGGGTGGGCACGCTTTTGCGAAAGCGCACCGGCGGGTTGCGCGGCCATAGCTCAGGCTCATCCAACTGCCGAGCCTCGGCGGGCAAGGTCATGCCGTCGTTGAGCTCAACGCCATCACGCAGGCGTTGCAGTTGCTCTTGCGTCGGCTCGCCTTCTACTTGCACCCAGTAGGTTTTCGCCAGTTTGTGCTTGGGGTCGGCAATGCGCGCCTGTAATTGGCCATCGTTGGTCAGCAGCAGCAAGCCTTCGCTGTCGCGGTCCAGGCGACCGGCCGGGTAGATGCCGGGTATGTCGATGAAGTCCTTGAGTGTGGCGCGCCCGCCTTCGTCGCTGAACTGGGTCAGCACGTCGAACGGCTTATTGAACAGGATCAATTTGGGCTCGGCCGGTGGCGCCTTGGCGACACGGCGTGCAGCGGAATACGGAGGTTTCACGCCAGGGCGGCGCGAATCGGGACGAGTGGGACGGGACATGGCTTCGGTACATCTAACGGTCAGGACCGACAATGCTAGTGGCCTGACCGTTAAATGACCATCCCGACTAGCGGAACGGCGGCTCGTCGAAGCTGCGCAGTTTGCGCGAGTGCAACGAGTTGAGTTCGGTGCGCAGCAGATCTACCGCCTCGATGCCGATCTTCAAGTGCTGGCTCACCGCACGCTCATAGAACGCGTTGGCCGAGCCCGGCAGCTTGATCTCGCTGTGCAGCGGTTTGTCCGAGACGCACAGCAACGTGCCGTACGGCACCCGCAGGCGGTAGCCCTGGGCGGCGATGGTGCCGCTTTCCATGTCCACGGCCACGGCGCGGGACAGGTTGATCAGCGGACGCTCCTGGGCCCAGCGCAGTTCCCAGTTGCGGTCGTCGTAGGTCAACACGGTGCCGGTGCGCAGGCGTTTTTTCAGCTCTTCGCCCTTTTCGCCGGTGACGTTGGCCGCCGCCTGCTGCAAGGCCAGCTGCACTTCGGCCAGGGCCGGGATCGGGATGTTCGGCGGCACCACGCGGTCGAGAATCCCGTCACGGCGCATGTAGGCGTGGGCCAGCACGTAGTCGCCGATGGTCTGGGATTGGCGCAGGCCGCCGCAGTGGCCGATCATCAGCCAGCAATGCGGACGCAGCACCGCCAGGTGGTCGGTGATGTTCTTGGCGTTGGACGGGCCAACGCCGATATTCACCAGGGTCACGCCATGGCCATCGCTGGCTTGCAGGTGGTAGGCCGGCATCTGGTAACGGTGCCAGACCACGCCCGCGGCGATGGCAGAGGCTTCGCCATGGTCCATGGACTTGTCGATCACCACGTTGCCCGGCAGCACCATGCGGATAAAGCGCGGGTCGCTGCGCAGTTGTTCCAGGCCATGCAGGATGAACTGATCAACGTAGCGGTGGTAGTTGGTCAACAGGATCCACGGCTGCACATGGCGCCAGTCGCTGCCGGTGTAGTGCACCAGGCGGCGCAGGGAGAAGTCCACGCGGGCCGCATCGAACAGCGCCAAGGGCAGCGGGTCGGTGTTTTCCCAGTCGTAGAGGCCATCGGCGATGCCATCGGTGGCCGCCGACAGGTCGGTGCTCGGAAACACACGGGCCAGGGTCGCTGCGGTCACGCCGGAGCCGGCCAGCTCGTCGCCCTGCTCCACCACGTACGGGTAGGGAATGTTCTGTTCGCTGACGCCCACTTCCACCGTCACGGTGAAGTCGTGCATCAGCGGCACCAGTTGCTCCAGCAAGTATTTACGAAACGCGCCGGGATGAGTGACGGTGACGCTGTAGGTCCCCGGCAACTGGACCTTGGCATACGCCCGGGTCGTCTGTGGGACTTCGCCGTGGCAGTGGTAGGTCAGGCGCAGTTCCGGGTAGCGAAACAGCGCACGTTGTTCGGCGTCGGGTTCGACGCGGTCTTTGAGGTATCGCTTGAGGGCTTGGTTGAGCGCGCCGGTAGCACGCTCATGCAGAGCCGCCAGCCGATCCACGGCTTCCTCGGCGGTTTGAACGACAACAAAAGCTTCGGTCACGGTAAGCATCCTGTGTTCTGACGTGCAGGCCTTCATCTTGCCTGTATCCCAGCTTCACCGAAACACCGGCGTTGGAAACACCTCACCTTGTAGGAGCCGGCTTGCCGGCGATAGAGCCCTTGAGTTCAATACATGTCTCAAGGCCGCCATCGCCGGCAAGCCGGCTCCTACAGGGGGGGCGGCGATCAGAAAGTGGGGGTTGAGCGGGTGACGATGGCTTCTACATCAACGCCGCGCGGCAAGGTGCCGTATGCCCGGCCTGACGATTCGCCCAGGCGGCTGGCAATGAAACCATCGCTGACTGCCGCATTCCCGGCCTCCAGCAACAACTTGGCCTGCAACGCCACGGCGATGTCCTCGGTCAATTGCCGTGCGCGGTATTGAATGTCCTGGGTGTCCATGAAGGCTGACTTCAACTGCTCGATCTGTCGCGCCAGCCGCTTGTCGCCATGCCCGTCCCCCAGCTCGACGAACAAGGCCTCCAACACACCGGGTTCTTTCGACAGTGCTCGCAATACGTCCAGGCATTGCACGTTGCCCGACCCTTCCCACGTCGAATTCACCGGTGCCTCACGGTAGAGGCGCGGCAGGATGCTGTCTTCCACATAACCCGCACCGCCCATGCATTCGGCCGCCTCGTTGATCATCGCCGGCGCCCGCTTGCAGATCCAATACTTGCCCACCGCCGTCACCAGCCGGGCGAACTTGGCCTCCCTCTCATCGCCCAGGTGATCCAGTGCGCGCCCCATGCGCATGCTCAAGGCCAGGGCGGCCTCGCTTTCCAGGGCCAGGTCGGCCAGCACGTTTTGCATCAGCGGTTGCTCGCTGAGCACGCGCCCGCCGACCGAACGGTGGGCGCAATGATGGCTGGCCTGGGTCAGCGCCTGGCGCATCAGGGCACTGGAGCCGACCATGCAATCAAAGCGGGTCATGGCGACCATTTCGATGATGGTCGGCACGCCACGGCCTTCTTCGCCGATCATCCAGGCCAGGGCACCACGGAACTCCACTTCGCTGGAGGCGTTGGAGCAATTGCCCAGCTTGTTCTTCAGGCGCTGGATGTAAAACTCGTTGCGCGTGTCATCCGGGCGGTGCCGAGGCAGCAGGAAACAGGTCAGGCCTTTGTCGGTCTGGGCCAGGGTCAGGAAGGCATCGCACATCGGCGCCGAGCAAAACCACTTGTGGCCCACCAGTTCGTAGGCTTGCCCGGGGCCGCCCGCGCCCACGGGGTAAGCGCGGGTGGTGTTGGCGCGCACATCGGTGCCGCCTTGTTTCTCGGTCATGGCCATGCCAATGGTGGCGCCCGCCTTGTGGGCGATGCCAACGTTGCGCGGGTCGTATTGGGTGTTGAGGATTTTCGGCAGCCAGGCCTGCGCCAGGTCCGGTTGCAAACGCAGGGCCGGGACGCAGGCAAAGGTCATGGTCAACGGGCAACCGGTACCGGCTTCCGCCTGGCTGTGCAGGTAAGTCATGGCGGCGCGGGCCACATGGGCACCGGACTGCGGATGGGCCCACGGCAGGGACGGCAGGCCATGTTCAACCGCCGTGCGCATCAGTTCATGGTACGCGGGGTGAAACTCGACCAGATCGACCCGATGACCATACCGGTCATGGCTGTTGAACACCGGCTTGTTCTGGTTCGCCAGGAACCCGGCCTCCATCAACGGCCCACCGGCCAGCGCACCGTAGGCGTCTATACGCGCCTCGGCCCAGCCCGCGCCAAAGCGTCGCGACCATTCCTGCAGGGGCAAATCGATGCGGTACAGATTGGTGCCGTCGAGCGACGGGGGCTGGTTGGTGACGTCGTGGGTTTCGGCAAATTGATGCAGGTTCATGACGGGCCTCCTGGAAAAAAGGCCGCGTTCAGTTGGGCCTGTTTTTCAGTTAAGCACCGTCATCCCCCTTAAAAAAGTGGCATACGCGCCTAATGTTCGGCGCTTTCGCCCTCTAGCGGGCACAACAAGCGACGTTCCAGCACCGCCTGCAACGCCTCGAAACGCACCGGCTTGGCCAGGCGATCGGTCACGCCAATGCCATGGCAACGCTCGCGTTCCGGGGCCTGCAACGAAGTGCTCAAGGCAATCACCGGCAGTTCGCCACAGCCCGGCAAGGCGCGGATCTGACAACACAGTGAGAAGCCGCCTTCTGGCACATCCAGTAACACAGCATCGAAGGTTTCACTCTGCAAGATCGCCAAGGCAGCCGGGCCGTTGTCCACGGTTTTGACCCGATAGCCAAGCTTGAGCAGCATGCCGCGCACGGCCAACTGGCCCACGCTGTTGTCATCCACCAGCAGTACCGCGCACTCCTGGGGCGCACGCTGACTGAATGGCTCCGGCCCGGTGGTCTTGGGCTCGGGCGCGACCTGGACGACGCTCACTTCCAACTGGAACCGACTGCCCTTGCGCGGCTCGGAATGATGGGTCAGCCGCCCGCCCAACAGCTCGATCAACTGGCGGCAGATCGCCAGGCCAATCCCCAGCCCCCCGTATTCACGGGTGGTCGAGCCATCGAGCTGGAAGAAGCGTTGGTACAGGGTGGCTTCGTCGAGGAACGCAAAGCCAATGCCGGTATCGGTGACGATAAAACTCAGGCGCAAGCTGCCATCACTGTGCGGGACGCCCACCACGCGCAGGCGCACGACCCCTTCATGGGTGAACTTGAAGGCGTTGTCCAGCAGGCAGTCCAGGCACTGGACCAGTTTGTCGGCGTCGCCCATCACGCGGTCCGGCAACTCGTCGGCCACATCAATGGAAAACGCCAGGCCCTTGCTCTGGGCGCTGGTGTTGAACTGTTGGCGCAAAGTGTCGAGCACGCCGCGCAGGCTGAAGACCTGGGCCTGGGCGCTGAGGCGACCTGCCTGCAGTTCGGTGAGGGTGAGGATGCCGTTGACCATGCGCATCATGTCCCGCGCCGAGCCAGCGGCCGTTTGCTGGTATTGCGCGAGGTCATCGCCCAGCGGCACGGTCTGCATCAGCTCGAGGGAGCCGATCACACCATTCATCGGGGTGCGCAGCTCGTGGGTCAGGGTGGCCAGGAACTCGTCCTTGAGCCGATTGCTGCGGGCCAGTTCCTGGTTGAGCACTTCAAGCTTCTGGCTGGCGTCGAAGAGGATCTGCGCCTGCTGCTCGCGCATGCCGTTGATGCGGTCGGCCAGGGCCAGGGACAGCAACGCCACTTCGATGGCCGAGCCGATCTGGCTGGCGTACATGGTGAGGAACACATTAGGCAAGTAGCCCAACACCATCATCGTGTTGACCACCCCGCCCAGCAGGAAGGCCGACCAGGCGATGATGAAATAGCGCGCCATGCGCTGGCCGCAGCACCAGGCCTTGATCGCGGCGACAAAGATGGTCACGGTGAACACCAGCGCCAAGCCGGTGGCCAGGCGCAGCGCCACGGCGTAACTGGTCAACAGCGCCAGGGCCATCACCAGCCCGCCACACGCGGCCAGCCCCAGCAGGATCCGATCCAGCCAACGACTGTGCTGCGCGGTATGCAGGAAGCTGCGCGCAAACAGGCTGCCAAACAGCGCTGCCGAACCGATCAGGAACGGCACCGCCGCGTTCGTCCACCACGGGTTGTTTGGCCAGAAGTACTCCACGGCCACGCCATTGACCGACAACTGGTACAGGCCGAACGAGGCAATATAGAAGATGTAATAGAGGTAGCTGGTGTCGCGCACGCTCAGGTAGATGAACAGGTTGTAGATCAACATGCCGAGCAGCACGCCATAGATCGCGCCCAATACGTACAGGCGCAGCGGCTGTTCTTCCAGGTAGGCGGTGCCGGCCCACAGTGTCAACGGCGCCTGGATCGAACCTTCGCTTTGCAGGCGCAGATAGACAGTCTCCTGCTGGTCCGGCACGAAATTGAGCTTGAACAGGTAGTTGCTCTGGCGCACTTCCCGGCTGGAAAACGGCAGCGCGCTGCCGGTGCGGGTGGTGAGTCGATAGTTGCCGGTGCCGTCGTCCTGGTACAGGTCCAGGCGATTGAGCGGCGGGTAGGCCAATTCCAGGAACCAGGTGCGCGGGGCGCGGGCATCCTTGGCGACGTAATGCAGGTCGACCTTGAGCCAGAACACCGAGCGCGAATAGCCGGCATTGAGGGTGGCTTTGTCATGGGTCTTGAATTTTGAAGCGTAGGCAGGGGAGCTGACGTCGGCGATGGTGAGGGCATCGGTGGGGTCTTCCAGCACTTGCATGACCCGGCCCAGCGGCAGGCTGCGAGTGGCCTGGTCGAACTCGATGGCGCTGGCGAGCATCGGCAGCCCGCACAAGATTAAGATCAGCAAATAGCGCATAGAGCCCCAGCGTGGCCTGTCCGGTTCTGTCAAAAGCCCCCATTCCTTTTGAGAAGACGTATACCGGCGATACAGTAAGTTGTTTGGATCCACTTTAGCATAGCCGGTACAGGCCATTAGACACCATTGAAATAATTTTTTGAAAGGCTCTAGAACAGCACTTTCAGCGACTTTTTCGGCATCAAAACGGGCTGGCAAACAGCCACAAACCCTGCCTGGCAGGCGGTGAAATTCCCCCCTCGCCAGACAGCCACGCAAAAAGCGTTTGGTGGTAAGCTCGCGCACCATGAATATCTACAGCTCTCGCCCCGTTGTCCTCTGTCTCTCCGGCCACGACCCAAGTGGTGGCGCCGGCTTGCAGGCAGATATCGAAGCCCTGCTCGCCCAGGGTTGCCATGCGGCCCCGGCCGTCACCGCCCTGACCGTGCAGAACACCGTCAATGTCAGCGATTTCCGCGTGCTCGACCGCGAGTGGGTACTGGCCCAGGCCAATGCCGTGCTCGGCGACTCTGAGGTGGCGGCGGTCAAGCTGGGCATGCTCGGCTCCACCGCGATGGTCGACACCGTGGTCGAACTGCTGCAGGCGCACCCGCACCTGCCGGTGGTGTGCGACCCGGTGCTGCGCGCCGGTGGCGGTGGCAGCCTGGGCAAGGACGAGGTCGGTTATGCGATGCGCGAGCGGCTGTTGCCGTTGTCGCTGATCGCCACGCCGAACCTGCCCGAAGCGCGCATCCTGGCCGAGCTGCCGGACGGCACGGCCGACGAATGCGCCGAGAAGCTGCTGCCGTATATCAAGCACCTGCTGATCACCGGCGGCCACGGCGACGAGCACGAAGTGCACAACCGCCTCTACAGCCGCGACGGCACGCACCAGACCTTTACCTGCCAGCGTCTGCCAGGCAGCTACCACGGTTCGGGCTGCACGCTGGCCAGCGCATTGGCCGGGCGGATTGCCCAGGGCGAAGGCCTGGTGAGCGCCGTGCAATCGGCACTCAACTACACTTGGCGCACCCTGCGTGATGCCGAACAACTCGGCCAGGGCCAGTTCGTGCCGCGCCGCTTGCCGTTGGATTTTTGCTCGTAAGACTTAAGAGGCCTGCCCGATGAAACTACGTGGCCTGTATGCCATTACCGACAGCCAACTGTTGGCCGGCAAATTCCTCGCCTACGTCGAAGCGGCGCTGGACGGCGGCGTGACCTTGTTGCAGTACCGCGACAAAAGCAGCGACGAAGCCCGGCGCCTGCGTGAAGCGGAAAAGCTGCGGGAGCTGTGCTCGCGCTACAAGACCCAGTTGATCATCAACGACGACGCCGAACTGGCCGCGCGCCTGGGCGTCGGCGTGCACCTGGGGCAAACCGACGGCCCGCTGACCCCGGCCCGTGCGCTGCTCGGGTCCAAGGCGATCATCGGTTCCACCTGCCACAGCCAGATCGAACTGGCCGAGCAGGCCGCCCGGGAAGGCGCCAGCTACGTCGCCTTCGGCCGCTTCTTCAATTCCAGTACCAAGCCCGGCGCACCTGCCGCCACCGTTGAAATGCTCGCCCAGGCCCGCGCCCGCGTGCAATTGCCGATCTGCGTGATCGGCGGCGTGACCCTGGAAAACGCCGAGCCGCTGGTGGCCCACGGTGCCGACCTGCTTGCCGTGGTGCACGGCCTTTTCGGTGCCGACAGCACCGCGGAAGTCACCCGTCGCGCCCGTGCGTTCAACGCCCTTCTGCTCCTTAAATAGAAAGCAAGTTTGAATTCAGAGAGCCCCATCATGTCCCGTTCCGAAACGCTGTTTGCCAATGCCCAGAAACACATCCCCGGCGGTGTGAACTCCCCCGTGCGTGCGTTCAAGAGCGTCGGCGGTACGCCGCTGTTCTTCAAGCACGCCGAAGGCGCCTACGTCACCGACGAAGACGACAAGCGCTATGTGGACTACGTGGGGTCCTGGGGCCCGATGATCCTCGGCCACAGCCACCCGGACGTGCTGGACGCGGTGCGCAAGCAGCTGGAACACGGTTTGTCCTACGGCGCACCGACCGCCATGGAAACCGAGATGGCCGACCTGGTTTGCTCGATCGTGCCGTCGATGGAAATGGTGCGCATGGTCAGCTCCGGCACCGAAGCCACCATGAGCGCCATCCGCCTGGCCCGTGGCTTTACCGGCCGCGACAGCATCATCAAATTCGAAGGCTGCTACCACGGCCACTCCGACAGCCTGCTGGTTAAAGCCGGCTCGGGCCTGCTGACCCAAGGCGTGCCAAGCTCGGCCGGTGTACCGGCCGCGTTCGCCAAACACACCCTGACCCTGCCGTTCAACGACATTGGCGCCGTCGAGCAGATGCTCAACGAAGTGGGCCAGGACGTGGCGTGCATCATCGTCGAGCCGGTCGCCGGCAACATGAACTGCGTCCCACCGGCACCGGGCTTCCTCGAAGGCCTGCGCGCGCAGTGCGACAAGCACGGCGTGGTGTTGATTTTCGACGAAGTGATGACGGGTTTCCGCGTGGCCCTCGGTGGCGCGCAAGCCTATTACGGCGTGACGCCCGACCTGAGCACCTTCGGCAAGATCATCGGCGGCGGCATGCCGGTGGGCTGCTTCGGCGGCAAGCGCGAGATCATGCAGCACATCGCCCCGCTGGGCCCGGTGTACCAGGCGGGCACTCTGTCGGGTAACCCGCTGGCCATGGCCGCCGGCCTGACCACCTTGCGCCTGATCAGCCGCCCGGGCTTCCACGCCGAGCTGACCGACTACACCACCCGCCTGCTCGACGGCCTGCAACAGCGCGCCGACGCCGCGGGCATTCCGTTCGTGACCACTCAAGCGGGCGGCATGTTCGGCCTGTACTTCAGTGGCGCCGACGACATCGTCACCTTCGATGACGTGATGGGCAGCGATGCCGACCTGTTCAAGCGCTTCTTCCACCTGATGCTGGAAGGTGGCGTGTACCTGGCGCCAAGTGCCTTCGAAGCCGGTTTCACGTCGATCGCCCATGGCGAAGCCGAGTTGAAATTGACGCTGGATGCTGCCGAGCGCGCCTTCGCGGCCCTGAAATAAGTGACGATGGAGTCTGACGTTGCCCTAGGCAGCGTCAGATTTGCTACTTTGCTTACAGAGATTTCCTGCATTTTTCGAGAAATCACCTGCAATCCGGCAGATAACTTGCCCACGCAGCAGAAAAACGAGTAAAGACTTTGTAAGCAGAGGCCTGCTTATTTCATAATGCGCGCTTATTGGACCCCCGAGGGTCCGCGTGCCCCGTCAGAGGTAAGTCGATTCCCATGAAACGCACCGGCCGCACCCTGGTTCTGGGCTGCCTGTTGCTCCTTCAGCCGCTGCTGGCACATGCACAAGCAGGCGGCAACTCGTTGTTAATCCCAGCGATGGGTCGTTGCACCCTCAATACCCAGCCAGACAGCCAGGCCGAAGCCCTGAGCGCGTGCCAGAAACAGGCCGACGGCGGGGATGCGCAGGCGCAATACGAGTTGGGCGAGTACTACCACGACAGCAAGAACCCCGCCCGCGACCTCAACAAAGCCTTGAGCTATTTCGAGAAAGCCTCGTTGCAGGGCCATGCCCAGGCGCAATTCGAGCTGGGCAACATGTTCTTCAAGGGCGAAGGCGTGCCAGCCAACAACGTTCAGGCGTATATCGTGCTGAAGATGGCCGCGGTCAACGGCGCTGAAGATGCGCTGGACACTGCCGACGAAGTCGCCGAGCACATGCAGCGCGATGAACTGGAAGTGGCCACCCAGGTGCTGGGCCAGATTTTCCGTAACTATCTGCAGGAATTGCAGAGTGCCGATGGGCGTTCGCCCTTCTCACCCCTCCCCTGATTTCAGCTAAACCCTTCTACCGCTATCGCAGGCAAGCCAGCTCCTACATTTGACCGAGTTCCAACGTTGGAATGCATTCAAATGTGGGAGCTGGCTTGCCTGCGAAGGCCGCGACGCGGTCTAAAGCCTTACTTTTCAGGCATTGGCATCGGGAAAGGCATCACATTGCTGGTGCCCCGGGCCTCGCTGATCTTCGGCGTACCCAGGCGCTCCACTTCATCGATGCGCACGATCGAATGCATTGGCACAAAGCTGCGCACAACGCCTTCAAACTGAGCCTTGAGCTTCTCTTCGCCCGGGTCGACGACCAACTGGGTGCGCTCGCCAAAGACGAACTCTTCCACCTCCAGGAAACCCCACAGATCGCTCTGATAGATCTGCTTGGCGTACATTTCGAACACCTGGCCCTGGTTGAGGAAAATCACCTTGTAGATTGGAGCTTCACGTTTGGTCATGGTGGGCGAATAACACATCGGGGATATAAAAGAGGGCGCGAACTATAGCATGGCACCCGATGCACAACGCTAGGAACCAATGGGCATGCCCCCTATAATGCGCGGTTCTTTACCACCAGTTGACGATTCCCATGGCCAAGAAGCTTTACATCGAAACCCACGGTTGCCAGATGAACGAGTACGACAGCTCGCGCATGGTCGATCTGCTGGGCGAACACCAGGCCCTGGAAGTCACCGCCCGCGCCGAAGATGCCGACGTAATCCTGCTCAATACCTGCTCGATCCGCGAGCGGGCCCAGGACCGTGTGTACTCCCAGCTGGGCCGCTGGCGTGAATTGAAACTGGCCAACCCGGACATGGTGATCGCCGTCGGCGGTTGCGTGGCCAGCCAGGAAGGCGCCGCCATCCGCGACCGCGCGCCCTATGTCGACGTGGTCTTCGGCCCGCAGACCCTGCACCGCCTGCCGGAAATGATCGACGCCGCGCGCATTAGCAAGTTGCCGCAGGTGGACGTGTCGTTCCCCGAAATTGAAAAATTCGACCATTTGCCCGAACCGCGCATCGACGGCCCGAGCGCCTACGTGTCGGTGATGGAAGGTTGCAGCAAGTACTGCACCTTCTGCGTGGTGCCCTACACCCGTGGCGAAGAAGTCAGCCGGCCGTTTGACGACGTGCTGTCGGAAATCATCCACCTGGCCGAAAACGGCGTGCGTGAAGTGACCCTGCTGGGCCAGAACGTCAACGGCTATCGCGGCCTGACCCACGACGGGCGTCTGGCCGATCTGGCGGAGCTGATCCGCGTGGTGGCGGCCGTAGACGGCATCGAGCGCATCCGCTACACCACCTCGCACCCGCTGGAGTTCTCCGACAGCCTGATCCAGGCCCACGCCGAAGTGCCAGAGCTGGTCAAACACCTGCATTTGCCGGTGCAATCGGGCTCGGACCGCATCCTGGCGGCGATGAAGCGCAACCACACGGCGCTGGAATACAAATCCAAACTGCGCAAGCTGCGCGCCGCCGTGCCGGGTATCTGCATCAGCTCGGACTTTATCGTCGGCTTCCCGGGTGAAACCGAGAAAGACTTCGAGCAGACCATGAAGCTGATCGAAGACGTCGGTTTCGACTTCTCCTACTCCTTTGTCTACAGCCAGCGCCCAGGCACGCCTGCGGCCGATTTGGCGGACGAGACCCCGGAAGCGCTGAAAAAAGAGCGCCTCAATGCACTGCAACATCGCCTGAACCAGCAAGGGTTCGAGATCAGCCGACAAATGGTCGGGTCGATCCAGCGCATCCTGGTCACCGACTATTCGAAAAAGGACCCGGGCGAGCTGCAGGGCCGCACCGAGAACAATCGAATCGTCAACTTCCGCTGCGACAATCCAACCTTGATCGGCCAGTTTGCGGATGTGCACATCGATGCGGCGCAACCGCACTCGTTGCGCGGTTCACTGATCAACTAATCCCTGTAAACAAATGAAGATCAAAATGTGGGAGCTGGCTTGCCTGCGATAACGGTGGGTCAGCTGATACATAGGGCACTGATCTACCGCTATCGCAGGCAAGCCAGCTCCCACAGGGGTTCTTCATTGTTATTGAGATCGAGGCCAGCCGATTTAAGTGCTTTCGCACACAAGCAGCTGGCGTTATTCTCTCTTTCACCTCAACAGCCAAAGGGCGGCTAAAAGCGACCTTGAACGCACCCATTGCAGAACCCCATCGTTTTATCCTCGAGCCCTTTGAGGCTCGCCGTTTCGCCAACCTGTGCGGACAGTTCGACGAGCACCTGCGCCTGATCGAACAACGCCTGGGCATCGAGATCCGCAACCGCGGCAATCAGTTCGAGCTCATCGGTGAAACCCAGCCCACAAAATCGGCAGAAAACCTGCTGCGCCGCCTCTACCGCGAAACCAAGGGCAGTGAGCTGTCGCCGGAAACCGTGCACCTGTACTTGCAGGAATCGGCCGTGGAAGACCTGGCCAACAACCCGGTGGCCGAAGCCAGCGTGGCCCTGCGAACCAAGAAAGGCATGATTCGCCCTAAGGGCTTGAATCAGCAGAAGTACGTCAAGGCAATCCTCGGCAACGACATCAATTTCGGCATCGGCCCAGCCGGTACCGGCAAGACCTACCTGGCCGTGGCCTGTGCAGTGGATGCCCTGGAGCGCGAGCAAGTGCGCCGCATCCTGCTGGTACGTCCGGCGGTCGAAGCGGGTGAAAAACTCGGCTTCCTGCCCGGCGACCTGGCCCAGAAGATCGACCCGTACCTGCGCCCGCTCTACGACGCGCTGTACGAGATGCTTGGCTTTGAATACGTGGCCAAGCTGATCGAGCGCCAGGTGATCGAGATCGCCCCGCTGGCCTACATGCGCGGTCGCACCTTGAGCAACAGTTTCATCATCCTCGACGAAAGCCAGAACACCACGGTCGAGCAGATGAAGATGTTCCTGACCCGCATCGGCTTCGGCTCCACGGCCATTATCACCGGCGACATTACCCAGGTTGACCTGCCCAGGGGTACCAAGTCGGGCCTGGGCCATGTGATTGAAGTGCTCAAGGACGTACCGGGCATCAGTTTCACGCACTTCTCGCCGAAGGACGTCGTGCGCCACCCGCTGGTGCAGCGCATTGTCGAGGCCTACGAGCGCTTCGAGCACCGTGACGACGCCCCCGCCAAGGATGTGCGCCACGATGCTTGAGCTTGACCTGCAAGTCGCCTCCGATGCACCCGCCCCCAGCGAAGAACAGTTCCGCCAGTGGTGCGCCCTGGCCCTGCGCCAGCGCACCGCCGACTCGGAACTGACCATTCGCCTGGTAGACGAGCCCGAAGGCCGTGAACTGAATCACACCTGGCGCCAAAAGGATTACGCGACCAACGTGCTGTCCTTCCCCGCCGACGTACCGGATGAGTTACTGGATATCCCGCTGCTGGGCGACCTGGTGATCTGCGTACCGGTGGTGGAACGTGAAGCCAAGGAACAAGGCAAGGAACTTGAGGCCCACTGGGCCCATCTAGTCATCCACGGCTGCTTGCATCTCTTGGGTTACGACCATATAGACGATGACGAAGCCGAGGAAATGGAAACACTGGAACAAACGTTGCTTGCAGAATTGGGTCATCCGGACCCGTATGCGGACGACGAAGCTTAAAAAACACTCAACTGTAACAATAAAGGATTCAGAGTAATCGCTATGAGCGAAGACCGATCGAGCAACGGGCAGAAGTCATGGCTGGGTAAATTGACCCAGGCTTTTGCCCACGAGCCGAAAAACCGCCAGGAGCTGCTGGAGCTTCTGCGCGAGGCCCATCAGAACAAGTTGCTGGACAGCGAAGCGCTGGCCATCGTCGAAGGCGCCATCCAGGTGGCTGACCTGCAGGTTCGGGACATCATGGTCCCGCGCTCGCAGATGATCAGCATCAAGGCGAACCAGACCCCACGGGAATTCCTCCCGGCCGTGATCGACTCGGCGCACTCGCGCTACCCGGTGATCGGCGAAAGCCATGACGACGTCATGGGTGTCCTGCTGGCCAAGGACCTGTTGCCGCTGATCCTCAAGGAGAACGGCGACAACTTCAACATCAAGGACCTGCTGCGTCCGGCCACCTTCGTACCTGAATCCAAGCGCCTGAACGTGTTGCTGCGTGAGTTCCGCGCCAATCACAATCACATGGCCATTGTGATCGACGAATACGGCGGTGTAGCCGGCCTGGTCACCATCGAAGACGTACTGGAACAGATCGTCGGCGACATCGAAGATGAGCACGACGTCGAAGAAGACAGCTACATCAAGCCGCTGCCCAGTGGTGATTTCCTGGTCAAGGCGCTGACGCCGATCGAGAACTTCAACGAGTTCTTCGACAGCGAATTCTCCGACGATGAGTTCGACACCGTGGGCGGTCTGGTGATGAGTGCGTTTGGCCACCTGCCAAAACGTAACGAAACCACCGAAATTGGCGCGTATCGCTTCCGCATCCTGAATGCCGATAGCCGTCGTATTCACTTGATCCGCTTGACCCCTATTGCCCGCTAAGGAATGACATGCAGCGCCTAACCCGCCCCGGCTGGCCCGGTAATTTGCTGGCCGTGGTGGCCGGCGCCATCACCACCCTGGCGCTGGCGCCGTTCGACCTGTGGCCGTTTGCACTGGTGGCGGTCGGCCTGTTCTATGTCGGATTGCGGGAACTGACACCACGCCAGGCCCTGGGCCGTGGCTGGTGCTTCGGTTTCGGCCTGTTTGGCGCCGGCACCAGTTGGATCTACTACAGCATCCACCACTTCGGCGGCGCTTCGGTGTTGCTGGCCGGTTTCCTGATGCTGCTGTTTACCGCCGCCATTGCCTGGTTCTTCGCCCTGCCCGCCTGGCTGTGGGCACGCTGGTTGCGGCGCAATGAGGCGCCGCTGGCCGATGCGTTGACCTTTGCAGCGTTGTGGGTAGGCCAGGAAGCGTTTCGCGGCTGGTTCCTCACCGGTTTCCCGTGGCTTTACTCCGGTTACAGCCAGCTCGACGGCCCTCTCACCGGCCTCGCGCCGCTGGGTGGTATGTGGCTGATCTCGTTTGCGCTGGCGCTGACCGCCGCCGTGCTGTGCAACCTGCCGCGCCTGCTGGCAAGCAAGCGCAACGGTTTTATTGGCGCTGGCCTGGTACTGCTGGTAGCGCCGTGGGCGATTGGCCTGGCGCTCAAGCATCACGCCTGGACCACCCCGTCCGGCGCGCCGCTGAGCGTCGCCGCTATCCAGGGCAACGTCGAACAAAGCATGAAGTGGGACCCGGAACAACTCAACGCGCAGTTGGCGCTGTACCGTGACATGAGCTTCAGCTCCAAGCGCGTCGACCTGCTGGTATGGCCGGAAACGGCGGTGCCGGTGCTCAAGGAGTCGGTGGAAGGTTACCTGGGCATGATGGGCAAGTTTGCCGCCGACCGGCATACCGCGCTGATCACTGGCGTGCCGATCCGCCAGGAAGTGCACCACCAGAAGCGCTACTTCAACGGCATCACGGTGGTGGGTGAAGGCGACGGCACTTACCTCAAGCAGAAGCTGGTGCCATTCGGTGAGTACGTCCCCCTGCAAGACATGCTGCGCGGCTTGATCGCCTTCTTTGACCTGCCGATGTCGGACTTCGCTCGCGGCCCGTCCGACCAGGCGATGCTGCAGGCCAAGGGCTATCAGATTGCGCCGTTCATCTGCTACGAAGTGGTGTACCCGGAGTTCGCCGCAGGCCTCTCAGCCCAGAGCGACTTGCTGCTGACCATCAGCAACGACACCTGGTTCGGCCGCTCCATTGGCCCGTTGCAGCACCTGCAGATGGCGCAGATGCGCGCACTGGAAGCCGGGCGCTGGATGATCCGCGCCACCAACAATGGCGTGACTGGCCTGATCAACCCCTTCGGGCAGATCACCGCGCAGATCCCGCAATTCGAACGCGGCATTCTGTATGGCGAAGTGGTGCCGATGCACAACCTCACGCCGTACCTGCAATGGCGTTCGTGGCCGTTGATCATCCTGTGCCTGGGGCTGTTTGGCTGGGCGTTGCTGGCGGGGCGGATGGCCAAAACCGTCTAACTGACACACATACAACCAATGTGGGAGCTGGCTTGCCTGCGATGCAGACACCTCGGTGTATCAGATGCACCAGGGTGATGCTATCGCAGGCAAGCCAGCTCCCACACAAGCCAGCTCCCACATTTGCCCTACGGTGTTACTTGTAAAACAGCCGGTAACCCACCTGCCCCACCGCCTCATTGATCAACTGCCCGCTGCGCCACACCGACACGAACTCCGGCATCCAGCCGCCCAGCGGCCGGGCGTTATCCACGCCCAGGAACCCCACCGGCGCCGGCACCACCGTGAAGCCCGCCTTTTCAAAGCTCCACACCGACCGCGGCATATGCCACGCCTGGGTCACCACCACCACGCGCTTGATGCCTTGGGGCAATAGAATCTCAGCGCTCATTTGGGCGTTTTCCCAGGTAGTACGGCTGCGCTCTTCCTTCCAGCGCACGTCTACACCGAAATCATCCCTCATCGACACGGCCATCAATTCGGCCTCACTCGGCGGCGTGCCATAGTGCAACCCCCCGGTGGTCAGCACCGGCAGCCCCGACGCCTTGGCCAGCCGCGCGGCATACCGCTGACGCTCCAGCCCAATACCGGTGGGCTGGTCGCTGCCCCACGCAGGGTCGCCACGTTCACGCCCCGAGCCCAGCACCACAATGGCATCCGCCCGTTGGGCCAGCGTCGCCCACTCTTCACGGGCCAGCGGCGGCTCGGTCTCCAGCGCGTGCGCGCCCCATTGCACCACCACCGGCAGGCTCATCAACCACATTCCGCCAAACCCTACGGCAAAGCAGAAACCCGCCAGGCGCGGCCGGCGCTTTCTGCACCACCAGGCAAACGCCAGCAACAGCAAGAAAATGCCAGGCGGCAAAAGCAATTGTTTAATGAAATAACGAATAGGCATCGGGCATCTCCATAGATGCCCGAAGCCTAGATGCAACGGGATTTAGCGACAATCTTTACCTACACACTTTCTGTGACAGTACACAGTGAGAAGGCTAACGGGTAACGCTGTGCTTCACTTGCTCCGAACGGCTCGGAGCTTTTCCGGGCCGCGGCCGGCAGACAAGTCCTTCAGCCAGATCACCTTGGCCGAACGCGAGGGCTCTTGAGCAGGCGGGGAAGCCTGCGCAGGAGAGGCGCGGTGGTGATTCAATTCCAGGTAAACCTTGATCAGTTCAAGTTCTGCCTGGCTCAAGCCTCGCAACTCCAGCTCCAGAGGCCGCTCATCACGCAAACGGCCTGCGGTTCTTGCGGCATCCAATGCCCGACCCAATCGGTCGATCAGTCCCTCATACAACTGCGGTTTCGTTAAAGTTCGCTGCGATTCAACCATCCCCTCACCTCATTGAAGAAATACTTGCTCCCCACTAAACAGCGTAGTCCCCATGGCTGCGCACGCCTGGCGCCGCGACAGACGGCCCTGGCAGCGCAATCAGGGTTTCCCTCGATAGAGTGGGGTCATGTATGCTACGGCGCTTCCTGTAACTCCACTTCCCGCAGGGTTTGGGCACGGACGCGCCGCTTTTTGGTGTCGATGAACCTGAATGTTGCACCGAAGAGGATTAGGCCACCCCTATTCAGTTCAAAAGTAGCCATGCACGAACAATATCAGCCCCGTGAAATAGAAAATGCCGCCCAAACCTTCTGGGACGAGCAAAAGTCCTTTGAAGTCAGTGAACAGCCAGGCAAGGAGACTTACTACTGCCTATCGATGTTCCCTTACCCCAGCGGCAAGCTACACATGGGGCACGTGCGCAACTACACCATCGGTGACGTGATTTCCCGCTACCAGCGCATGCAAGGCAAGAACGTCCTGCAACCCATGGGTTGGGACGCCTTCGGCATGCCGGCGGAAAACGCCGCGATGAAAAACAACGTGGCCCCCGCCAAGTGGACCTACGAAAACATCGCCTACATGAAGACCCAGCTGCGCAGCCTGGGCCTGGCGGTGGACTGGTCCCGCGAAGTGACCACCTGCAAGCCGGATTACTACCGCTGGGAACAATGGCTGTTCACCCGCCTGTTCGAAAAAGGTGTGATCTACAAGAAAAGCGGCACCGTGAACTGGGACCCGCTGGACCAGACCGTACTGGCCAACGAGCAAGTGATCGACGGTCGCGGCTGGCGTTCCGGCGCGCTGATCGAAAAGCGCGAAATCCCCATGTACTACTTCAAGATCACCGCCTACGCGGATGAACTCTTGTCGAGCCTCGACGACCTGCCGGGCTGGCCTGAACAGGTCAAGACCATGCAGCGCAACTGGATCGGCAAATCCAAGGGCATGGAAGTGCAGTTCCCGTACAACGTCGACTCGATCGGCGAAGCGGGCGCACTCAAAGTCTTCACCACCCGCCCCGATACCCTGATGGGCGCGACCTACGTCGCCGTGGCCGCCGAACACCCGCTGGCCACCCAGGCCGCGCAGAACAACCCTGAGCTGCAGGCGTTCATCGCCGAATGCAAAGGCGGCAGCGTGGCCGAAGCCGACGTCGCCACCCAGGAGAAAAAAGGCCTGCCAACGGGCCTGTTCGTCGAGCACCCACTGACCGGCGAGAAGTTGCCGGTATGGGTCGCCAACTATGTGCTGATGCACTACGGCGATGGCGCCGTAATGGCAGTGCCGGCCCACGACGAGCGCGATTTTGAATTCGCCACCAAGTACAGCCTGCCGATCAAATCCGTGGTGCGTACCAGTTCCGGCGACACCAACCCGGCGCCGTGGCAAGACGCCTACGGTGAGCACGGCACCCTGATCAATTCCGGCGAGTTCGATGGCCTGGATTTCCAGGGCGCCTTCGACGCCATGGAAGTGGCACTGATCAAGAAGAACCTGGGCGCCTCGCGCACCCAGTTCCGCCTGCGCGACTGGGGCATCAGCCGCCAGCGCTACTGGGGCTGCCCGATCCCGATCATCCACTGCGAAAGCTGTGGCGACGTGCCAGTCCCCGAAGACCAACTGCCGGTCGTCCTGCCGGAAGACGTGGTGCCGGACGGCGCAGGCTCGCCCCTGGCGCGCATGCCCGAGTTCTACGAGTGCAGCTGCCCCAAATGCGGTCAGCCTGCCAAGCGTGAAACCGACACCATGGACACCTTCGTCGAGTCGTCGTGGTACTACGCCCGCTACGCCTCGCCGCACTATGAAGGCGGCCTGGTGGAGAAATCCGCGGCCGACCACTGGTTGCCGGTCGACCAGTACATCGGCGGGATCGAACACGCCATCCTTCACCTGCTGTACGCGCGCTTCTTCCACAAGCTGATGCGCGACGAAGGCCTGGTGAGTTCCGATGAGCCGTTCAAGAACCTGCTGACCCAGGGCATGGTGGTCGCCGAGACTTACTATCGCCGCGAAGCCAACGGTGCCTACACCTGGTACAACCCGGCCGACGTCGAGCTTGAGCGCGACAGCAAAGCCAAGGTCATCAGCGCCAAGCTGATCGCCGACGGCCTGCCGGTAGAGATCGGTGGCACCGAGAAGATGGCCAAGTCGAAGAACAACGGTGTTGATCCACAGTCGATGATCGACCAGTTCGGCGCCGACACCTGCCGCCTATTCATGATGTTCGCTTCGCCGCCTGACATGAGCGCCGAATGGTCCGACTCCGGCGTCGAAGGCTCGCACCGCTTCCTCAAGCGCGTCTGGCGCCTGGCGCACGCCCACATCAGCCAAGGCTTGCCGGGCAAGCTGGACGTGGCAGCGTTGAGCGACGAGCAGAAAGTCATTCGCCGCAGCACTCACCTGGCCATCAAGCAAGCCAGCCAGGACGTGGGCCAGAACCACAAGTTCAACACCGCCATCGCCCAGGTGATGACCCTGATGAACGTGCTGGAAAAAGCGCCGCAAGCCACCGAGCAGGACCGCGCACTGATTCAGGAAGGCCTGGAAACGGTCACCCTGCTGCTGGCACCGATCACGCCGCACATCAGCCACGACCTGTGGAACCGCCTGGGCCACAGCGATGCCGTCATCGACGCACGCTGGCCGGTACAGGACGACAGCGCGCTGGTTCAGGACACGCTGCAACTGGTCATCCAGGTCAACGGTAAACTGCGCGGCCAGATCGACATGCCGGCCAGCGCCAGCCGCGAAGACGTTGAGGCGGCCGCCCGCGTCAACGAAAACGTGCTGCGCTTTACCGAAGGCCTGACGATCCGCAAAGTGATCGTGGTGCCTGGCAAGCTGGTCAATATCGTCGCTAGCTAATCGGATCGGGCGCTGGGCCTGAGCCCTGCGCCGAACTAAACCTTTAGGGCCTCGATAAGGCCCACATGGTTTCAAGGGGAGCAACAAAATGATCAAACGCAATTTGCTGGTGATGGGCCTCGCCGTTCTTCTGAGCGCTTGCGGCTTCCAGCTGCGCGGCACCGGCACCGACGATCTGACGATCAAGGAGCTGGACGTCAGCGCCCGCGACTCCTACGGCACCACCGTGGTTCAGTTGCGTCAGGTCCTGGAAAACAGCGGTGTGCACGTTTATAACGGCGCGCCTTACAAGCTGTTCCTGGCCGATGAAAAAGAAACCCAGCGCAACCTGAGCTACGCCAGTGCCGGCCGCTCTTCGGAAGTCGAACTGAGCACCGAACTGTTCTTCCAGATCCAGGGCCGTGATCACTTGCCGCTGATGGCCGACAAGATCCAGGTACAGAAAATCGTTACCCACGATGGCAACAACCTGGTGGGCTCGGACTCGGAAATCATCCAGGTCCGCAAGGAAATGCGCCGTGAGCTGGTGCAACGCATGGTCCTGCGCCTGTCGTTGTTCACCCCGCAACAACTCGATGCCCTGCAGCAAACCGCCGACAACAAGGCCAAGGCCGATGCTGACGCGCTGAAAGCGGCACAAGAGTACGAAGACAACACGCCGAAACAGTCGCCTGTTGAAGTCCCTGTCGAGTAAACCAGACGGGGCGCCTCTGGCGCCCCGTTCGACCCGCCTATGAAACTCGCCCCCGCCCAACTCGCCAAACACCTGCAAGGTGGCCTCGCGCCTGTGTACATCGTCAGTGGCGATGACCCACTGCTGTGCCAGGAAGCCGCCGACGCCATTCGCAGCGCTGCGCGCAAGCAAGGTTTCGATGAACGCCAGGTGTTCAGCGCCGACGCCAGTTTCGACTGGGGGACGCTGCTGCAAGCCGGTGCGAGCATGTCGTTGTTTGCCGAAAAACGCCTGCTGGAACTGCGCCTGCCGTCCGGCAAGCCGGGCGACAAGGGCGCGTCGGCCCTGATGGAATACTGCGCACGTCCCGCCGAAGACACGGTACTGCTGATCAGCCTGCCCAAGCTCGACGGCAGTGCGCAGAAAACCAAATGGGGCAAAGCCCTGGTGGAAGGGGCGCAAACCCAGTTCATCCAGATCTGGCCGGTGGACAGCAGCCAACTGCCGCAGTGGATTCGCCAACGCCTGTCCCAATCGGGGCTGTCGGCGACACAGGATGCGGTAGAGCTGATCGCCGCCCGGGTCGAAGGCAACCTGCTCGCTGCCGCCCAGGAGATCGAAAAGCTCAAGCTGATGGCCGAAGACGGCCAGATCACGGTCGAAACCGTGCAAGGCGCGGTGGCCGACAGTGCGCGCTTTGACGTGTTCGGGCTGGTGGATGCGATCCTCAACGGCGAACCGGCCCACGCCCTGCGCATGCTCGAAGGCCTGCGCGGCGAAGGGGTGGAGCCACCGGTGATTCTCTGGGCCCTGGCCCGGGAGCTGCGGGTGCTGGCCAACATTTCCCTGCAATACAGCCAGGGCACGCCGCTGGACAAGGCGTTCAGCCAGGCCAAGCCGCCTGTCTGGGACAAACGCAAACCCCTGATGAGCAAGGCGCTGCAACGGCACTCGGCGCAACGCTGGGCGCAGCTGTTGCTGGAGGCGCAGCGCATCGATGCGCAGATCAAGGGGCAGGCGGCGGGTTCTCCATGGATGAGCCTGAGCCGGTTGTCGCTGCTGATGGCCGGCCAGCGTCTGGCACTCCCCGCCGAATAATGCCTCCCAGACACTGCATTCCCCTGTGGGAGCTGGCTTGCCTGCGATAGCGGTGTATCAGTCGCAGAGATGCAAGCTGGCCCACCGCTATCGCAGGCAAGCCAGCTCCCACATTTTGAGCGCATTTACAATTTCTGAGAGGTGCCAGCCTTTACAGCCGCCCAACTTCGGCAGATGATTTGCACCGCTCCACCCCACCCAGAGAGTACCGACCATGAGCAAAAAGCCATCCAAGCATGGCCCGAACAAGGCCAAATCCATCATCGCCCAGCCACTGTTCCGCAGCCGTCAGGAACGCGCCGGCAAGGGCAAAGGCAGCTACCGCCGCGAAGCCTTCCAGTCTAAAAGCTGGGAGGCTTCTTACTTTCTGGCTGCCTGAAGGCAAGCGCCCCTCCGGCATGATAAGGTCTGCACCTGATTTGTAATCCCTGGACCTGTGCATGCCCTCTAGTCTTTCCCGTCGTTGGCACCTTCGCCAATTGATCGCTGCCTCCAGCCTTATTCTGCTCGTCGCCTGCGCGGAAAAACCCACCGCCGCCGACGCTCAACCCCTGCCCAAGCTCCAGACCGCACCGGCTGTTGCCCCCGCTGTCGTGCCTCCCGTAGCCGTGGACAATCTCGACATCCAACCGACCCAGACCTTTGCCGAATGGCAGGCGGGCTTTCGCGTTGAAGCCCTGAAGGCTGGCATCACACCTGCCGTCTTCGATAACGCCTTCGCCGGTGTCACACCCGACATGGCGGTGATTCGCGCCGACCGCAGCCAACCCGAGTTTTCTCGCCCGGTGTGGGAATACCTCGACGGCGCCCTGTCGCCGGTACGCGTGCGCAATGGCCAGGCCCTGCTGATCAAATACGCCGACATCCTGCAAAGCATCGAACAGCGTTACGGCGTCGATCGCCAGGCACTGGTGTCGGTGTGGGGCATGGAAAGCAACTTCGGCCAGTTCCAGGGCAACAACTCAGTGATCCGCTCCCTGGCGACCCTGGCCTATGAAGGCCGGCGCCCGGCATTCGCCCAGGCTCAGTTGCTGGCAGCGCTGCAGATCATCCAGCACGGCGACATCCAGGCCGACCAGATGAAAGGCTCCTGGGCCGGCGCCATGGGCCAGACCCAATTTATCCCGACCACCTATAACACTCACGCCGTGGACTTCGATGGCGACGGTCGCCGCGATATCTGGAACAGCCCGGCCGACGCCCTCGCCTCCACCGCGCACTACCTGCAAAGCTCCGGCTGGCAGAAGGGCCAGCCGTGGGGTTTCGAGGTCAAGCAACTGCCGTCGAATTTCGACTACGCATTAGCCGATGGCGGCGTGCGCAAGACCGTCGCCGAGTGGCTGAGCCTGGGCATTCAATTGCCGCCTGGCGCGAGCCTGCCGCCGAACGTCAGCCAGCTCTCTGCTGCACTGCTACTGCCGGCTGGCTACCGTGGGCCGGCCTTCCTGGTGCTGGATAACTTCCGCGCGATCCTCAAGTACAACAACTCGTCGTCCTACGCCCTGGCGGTTGGGTTGTTGTCGGAACGGTTTGGTGGCGGCGGTGTGATTCGTGGGGATTGGCCGAAGGATGAATTGCCGCTGAGTCGCTCCCAGCGTATCGATCTGCAAACAGCGCTGAGTGCGAAAGGCTATGACGCCGGCAACCCGGACGGGATTATCGGTGCGAATACGCGCAAGGCGATTCGTGCGGCGCAGCAAGCACTGGGTTGGCCGGCGGATGGGTATCCGACGGTGAAGCTGCTCGAATCCCTGCAAAACCGCTAGAGCTGCTTATGGCGGCTACCGCTATCGCAGGCAAGCCAGCTCCCACATTTAACCGTGAACATCCTTTGGAATGCGGTCGAATGTGGGAGCGGGCTTGCTCGCGAAGAGGCCATCACAGGCAGCAATTATTTAAAGACCACATCCTGCTCCAACACCAACCGCTGCTCCCCCGCATCCAGGCGCACCAAAGCGCCCATCGGCAAGGTCAGGTTCGGATCACAATGCCCACTGCGCCAGCCGGCCAGCACTGGAATGCGCAACGGCCCAAAGGTCTGCTTGAGCAGTCGCTCCAGCGCGGCACTGCCTACTCCCGCCACATCCCCCACCAGTACACCCGCCACCTGATCCAGCTTGCCCGCCAACCGTAAGTGAGTGAGCAGCCGGTCGATCCGATAGATCGGCTCGTTGACGTCTTCGATCAGCAGGATGATGCCCTCTGCATCGATCTCAAAGGCGGTGCCCATGACTGCCGCGATCATCGACAGGTTGCCCCCCAGCAAGCGCCCACAGGCGATGCCAGGCTCGACAGTGGTCAACGGGTAGGCCACCGGGTGCGCCAGCTCACTGCCAGCGCCCAATTGGCCGCGCAGCAGGCTGAACAGTGATGACTCGGTCGGTTGTTGCTTGTCGCCCAACAGGTCGACTTTGAACATCGGCCCGTGGAACGTCACAAAGCCTGCGTAGCGGCTGATGGCCAGGTGCACGGCGGTGAGATCGCTGTACCCCACGAAGGGCTTGGGATTGGCGCGCAACAGGTCGAAGTCCAGGCGATCCAGCAGGCGCGGTGTGCCGTAGCCACCGCGCAGGCAGAAGATGGCATCGATATCGGGGTCGGCGAAGGCGGCGTGCAGGTCACGCAGGCGGACGTCATCGCTGCCGGCGAGGTAGCCGTCGCTTTCATGGACACCCGGGAAGATGCGCAGCGCGTAGCCACGGGAACGCATCCATTGGTTGGCTTTGTCGACGTCCAGTGCGGCGGGGCCGGCGGGGGCGATCAGGGCGATGGTGCCTTCAGAGCGCAACGCGGGTACGGCGGCCGCGAGTTGAGTGGTCATCCATGTTCTCCCTGGTTATGTCGCAAAACGAACTGTGGGAGCTGGCTTGTGTGGGAGCTGGCTTGCCTGCGATGCCGGCACCTCGGTGTATCTGGTGCACCGAGGTGATGCTATCGCAGGCAAGCCAGCTCCCACACAAGCCCGCTCCCACACTGGATCAGCGGTGATACCCAAGTCTGTATTAAGAAACCAGGCTCGCCTTGACCAGCTTGGCCTGCTCGTCAGCGTGGTACGAGGAGCGCACCAGCGGGCCCGAGGCCACGTTCTTGAAGCCCATCTTGTAACCTTCCTCGGCGAACCAGGCGAAGGTGTCCGGGTGCACGAAACGCTGCACCGGCAAGTGGCTGCGGGACGGCTGCAGGTACTGGCCCAGGGTCAGCATGTCGATGTCGTGTTCGCGCATGCGCTTCATGACTTCGATGACTTCCTCGTCGGTCTCGCCCAGGCCCAGCATCAAGCCGGACTTGGTTGGAACGTGAGGCATCATCTGCTTGAACTTCTGCAGCAGGGTCAACGACCACTGGTAGTCCGAACCCGGGCGCGCAGCCTTGTACAGGCGTGGCACGGTTTCCAGGTTGTGGTTGAACACATCCGGCGGCTCGGCGGCGGTGATTTCCAGCGCCACGTCCATACGGCCACGGTAGTCCGGCACCAGGGTTTCGAGCATCACGTTCGGCGACAGCTTGCGGATCTCACGGATGCAGTCGGCAAAGTGCTGGGCACCGCCGTCACGCAGGTCGTCGCGGTCTACCGAGGTGATCACCACGTACTTGAGACGCAGGTCGGCGATGGCGATGGCCAGGCTTTCCGGCTCGTTGACGTCCAGTGGCTTCGGACGGCCGTGGCCGACGTCGCAGAACGGGCAACGACGGGTGCAGATATCACCCATGATCATGAAGGTGGCGGTGCCGCCGGAGAAGCACTCGCCCAGGTTCGGGCAGGACGCTTCTTCGCACACACTGTGCAGCTTGTGCTTCCGCAGCAGGGCCTTGATACGGTCGACTTCCGGCGAAACCGGGATGCGCACGCGGATCCAGTCGGGCTTCTTCGGCAGTTCGGTGGTCGGAATGATCTTCACCGGGATGCGTGCAACCTTCTCGGCGCCGCGCAGCTTGACGCCGGCTTCCACCTTGGCACGCGGGGCCGGGGCCGGACGGTCTGTAACGTCCACCGTCGGGATCATGGTTTGCACTGCATCAGTAGTCATAATCAGTCGATTCCGCCCGTAAGGGTCGTCTGCTCAGCATAGTCGAGGTGTTTGACGAGCTGCGCACGCAGCCGGGCACTAACCTCGGCAAATTTAATCGGTGTGGCGTGCTCGCTCAGTTGGGTCATGGCCAGTCCGGCATAGCCGCACGGGTTGATCCGCCGGAACGGCGCCAGGTCCATGTCCACGTTCAGGGCCAGGCCGTGAAAGGAACAACCATGGCGGATACGCAGCCCCAGGGAGGCGATTTTCGCGCCGTCCACATACACACCCGGGGCATCGGGCTTGGCCGCAGCGGTCACGCCGTAGCTGGCCAGCAGCTCGATCAGGCAGGCCTCCATGCGGGTGACCAGATCACGCACGCCAAACCCCAGCTTGCGCACATCCAGCAGCAGGTACGCCACCAGTTGGCCGGGCCCATGGTAAGTCACTTGGCCACCTCGGTCGACCTGCACCACCGGAATATCTCCCGGCAGCAGCAGGTGTTCGGCCTTGCCGGCCTGGCCCTGGGTGAACACCGGCGGGTGTTCCACCAGCCAGATCTCATCGGGAGCCGAGGTGCCGCGCTCGTTGGTGAACCGTTGCATGGCGTGCCAGACGGGCTCGTAGTCCATCCGGCCGAGCTCGCGAAAGCCCAGGACATGAGACATCACAACACCATGTGCACGAAGCCAGTGGCCCGCAGTTCGCTGTTGATGTTGTAGAGCTGGTCCTGATCCGTCGCAACGATGTGCAACTGGATCGTGGTGTATTTGCCGGTGGAGCTTTGACGCTCGTCCACGCGGTTGTCGTTGATCGTCGCGTATTTGCGCACGATCTCGAGAATCTTGTCCTTGCGGCCCACGCCGGTATCGCTGATCACCTTGACGGGATAATCCGTCACTGGGAATTCGATCTTCGGCGCCTTTACTTCTACTTCTTTATCGGTCATGGCGTAACGGCCTCGTAAGCGTAAGCCGTGGCGACGGGCAAAGCCCCGTGTCGGCTCAACACGGGGCTTTGCAGGTGCACACTATCAGTTGAACAAGCTGTAGAAGAATAGACGGATGCTATCCCACACGCGGCGGAAGATACCACCTTCGTCGACAGCGTCCAGGGCGATCAGGTCGGCGCTGTGCACCACTTTGTCGTCCAGTTTGACTTCGACCTTGCCGATCACGTCGCCCTTGGCGATTGGCGCAACCAGCTGCGGGTTCATGGTCATGCTGGCAGCGAGCTTTTTCAGCTGGCCTTTAGGCATGGTCAGGGTCAGGTCTTCCGCCAGGCCGGCTTTGACCTGGTGGGTTGCGCCCTTCCATACCGGTGCCTGCGCCAGCTCGGTGCCCTTCTGGTAGAAGGTCTGGGTTTCGAAGAAACGGAAACCGTAGGTCAGCAGTTTTTGCGTCTCGGCCGCACGGGCCTGCTCGCTGTTGGTGCCGAAGACCACGGCAATCAGGCGCTGGCCATCACGTACAGCGGACGACACCATGCAGTAGCCGGCTTCTTCGGTGTGGCCGGTTTTCAGACCGTCGACGGTCTTGTCACGCCACAGCAACAGGTTGCGGTTAGGCTGCTTGATGTTGTTCCAGAAGAACTCCTTCTGGGAGTAAATGGCGTAGTGCACCGGGTCGACACGGATGATCGCGCGGGCCAGGATCGCCATATCGTGAGCCGACGAGTAGTGCTCTGGGTTCGGCAGGCCGGTCGGGTTCATGAAGTGGCTGTTGGTCATGCCCAGGTCGGCCACGGTTTTGTTCATCATGTCGGCGAACGCGTCTTCGCTGCCGGCGATGTGCTCGGACAGAGCCACGCTGGCGTCGTTACCCGACTGAATGATGATGCCGTGCAGCAGGTCACTCACCGTCACCTGCGAACCCACCTTGATGAACATCCGCGAACCGCCGGTGCGCCAGGCGTTTTCGCTGACGGTGACCGGGTCGTTCTCGCCGATCTGGCCGCGACGGATTTCCAGGGTCGCGATGTAGGCCGTCATCAGTTTGGTCAGGCTGGCAGGGGGCAGGCGCTGGTCACCGTTGTTCTCGACCAGCACGTTGCCGCTGGCGGCATCCATGAGGACCCAGGCCTTGGCGGCCAGTTGCGGGGAAGCCGGCACCATTTCAACCGCCCAGGCGGCCGGGGTGATGATCAGCGAAAGAAGCAGGCACGTGCGTTTGGCTAAGGTGGTGATGTTCATCCGTCTCTCGAAATTGCTTATGGAAACTTGCCCTCGCGGGCAAAACTATTCAGACAGCCCGCTTCCAGACTGTCACGTGTTCGGTTGCCCGCTCACCCCTTGCCCCTGGGTTTTTATTGTTCAACGAGCCAACAACCAAGGTCCGGGCCCGCATGCGCGCCCGAGCCATCAATCCGTCTACTGCTTATTCTGCGGTGACCACACTGGGTTGCCCCAGGTTGGCCAGGCGCACGCTGTTCTGCACTTGTGCAACCTCGCTTGGCGAGCCGATCGGGCCCATGCGTACGCGGTGCAGGGTCTGCTGGTTACGCACGATGGAACTGATAAACACCGGCGCATTGACCATGCCGCTGAGCTTGGACCTTAACAGTTCTGCCGCGTCCGGGTTGGCGAAAGCGCCGACCTGCAGGTATTGCCCACCGGCCATGGAGGCGCCCGGCGCTGCCTGGGGCACGACCACCGTATCCGGCGCGTGCTGCGCTGGTGGTGGGGTCCACTGTTCGATCTTGCCTGCCGACGCCGTCACTTGCGGCTGCGGGGTTTGCGGTTCGTTGAGCATCAACGGCGCCGGCTTGCCACGCTGGGCCCAGTACTGCGCCGGGTCGATACCTTCGACTTTCACGCGCGCCGTGCCGGTTTCGGCGTAACCGAGTTTCTTCGCGGCCGCGTAGGACAAGTCAATGATGCGGTCCGAATAGAACGGCCCACGGTCGTTGACCCGCAGGATCACCGTGCGGTTGTTGTCCAGGTTGGTCACCCGTACATAGCTGGGCAGTGGCAGGGTCTTGTGGGCCGCGCTCATGCCGTACAGGTCATACACTTCGCCGTTGGCGGTGTTCTGGCCATGGAACTTGGTGCCATACCAGGACGCCGTGCCCGACTGGACATAGGTCTTGGAGTCTTGCAGCGGGAAATAGGTCTTGCCCAGCACGGTGTACGGGTTGGCCTTGTAGGCGCCGGTGTGCAGGGTTGGCGTGGCGTCCGGGATCTTCGAGACATCCACGTCCCACCACGGCGCGCCGTCTTTGTGCGCGCGGTTGATGTCCAGGCCCGGCTGGGAACGGATGGCCGTACCGCCGGACTTCTGCGCCGGACCACGGCTGGTGGAGCAACTGACGACCAGCAGGGACAACGCGGCGAACGCCACCAGCTTGAGCGGTTGTTTGATCGGCGATACCCGCATTACTTGTTGCCCCGTGCTTGGACCAGCATGTCTGACAGCTGATGCACGGCCATGGCGTACATCACACTGCGGTTATAACGCGTGATTGCGTAGAAATTCTTCAGGCCCATCCAGTATTCCGGGCCGTTTTCGCCTTCAAGGCGGAATGCCGTCACCGGCATGTCATCGCGTGGCGCATTCTGACTCGACCAGCCCAGCGCCCGCAACTCCCCGACCGTCTTGGCCGGCTCGATGCCCTGGGTCAGGCCTTCGTCGGCGCGCTCCCCGGACACCTCGGCGCGGATCACCACCGGTTCACCGGCCACCCAGCCATGGCGCTTGAAGTAGCTGGCCACGCTGCCAATGGCGTCGTCGGGGTTGCTCCAGATATTGATGTGGCCGTCACCGTCAAAGTCCACGGCATAGGCACGGAAGCTGCTCGGCATGAACTGCGGCAAGCCCATCGCCCCGGCGTAGGAACCCTTGAGGGTCAGCGGGTCGACCTGTTCTTCGCGGGCCAGCAGCAGGAATTCACGCAGTTCCTTGCGGAAAAACTCGGCACGCGGCGGGTAATCGAAGCCCAGGGTCGACAAGGCGTCGATCACCCGGTAGCTGCCAGTGTTGCGCCCGTAGAAGGTTTCGATACCGATGATGGCGACGATGACCTGGGCCGGCACGCCGTATTCCTGCTCGGCGCGGGCCAGCACGGCTTCGTGCTGGCGCCAGAAGTCCACACCCCGCGCCACACGGGCGTCGGTGAGGAACATCGGGCGGTATTCTTTCCACTGCTTGACCCGCTCGGCGGGGCGTGAGATGGCGTCGAGAATCGCCTGCTTCTTCTGGGCTTCACGGAATACGCCCATCAGCTGCTCACCGGCAAAACCGTAGTCGCGGGTCATTTCACCGACAAATTCGGCGACCTGAGGTGAGCCGTCGTAGTCACCGGCCTGCGCCTCTTGCGTCGCGCCCAGCAGCCCGATCAGGCCCATCCAGGACGCATGCCGAGTCGCCCAGCCGCGCATTACTTGCATTGACATCTTCACCTTATTCAAACCTGTGCGATCCATTTGCGATGCGTATGAATCGACATCAAAACCCCAAACGCTGACAGCAATGTCACCAGCGAAGTTCCGCCGTAGCTAATGAATGGCAACGGCACCCCAACCACCGGCAGCAGGCCACTGACCATACCGATGTTGACGAAAACATAAACAAAAAAGGTCATGGTCAGGCTGCCCGCCAGCAACTTGCCGAACAGCGTCTGCGCCTGGGCAGTGATCACCAGCCCGCGACCGATCAGCAGCAAATAAATCAACAACAACGCGCAAATGCCCACCAGGCCGAACTCTTCGCCCATCACCGCAATGATGAAGTCGGTGTGGCTTTCCGGCAGGAAGTCCAGGTGCGACTGGGTACCCAGCAGCCAGCCTTTACCAAATACGCCGCCGGAACCGATGGCCGCCTTCGACTGGATGATGTTCCAGCCTGTGCCCAGCGGGTCGCTCTCCGGGTCGAGGAACGTGAGGATCCGTTGCTTCTGGTAGTCGTGCATAAAGAAGAACCACATCGCCACGGCCACTGGCACGGCGGCGGCCAGCACGCTGAGGATCCAGCGCCAGCGCAAACCGCCCATGAACAGCACGAACGCGCCGCCCGCGAGGATCAGCAAAGAAGTCCCGAGGTCCGGCTGGCGCACGATCAGAATGAACGGCACGCCGATCAGGATCAGGCTGATACCCACGTGCTTGAGCTGTGGCGGCAAGGTGCGCTTGGACAGGTACCATGCGATAGTCGCCGGCATTAAAATCTTCATGAATTCCGACGGCTGGAAGCGAATCACCCCCGGGATGTTGATCCAGCGGGTCGCACCCATGGCGTTGTGGCCCATCACGTCCACCACCACCAGCAGCAACACGCCAGCCACGTAGCCCAGCGGCACCCAGCGCGCCATGAAACGCGGCTCCAGCTGGGCGATCACCACCATCGACAACAGGCCCAGGCCGAACGACGACGCTTGCTTGATCAGCAGGTCCCAGTTCTTGCCGCTGGCCGAATACAGCACGAACAGGCTGCCGGCCGCCAGGGTCAGCAGCAGGATCAGCAACGGGCCATCAATGTGCATGCGCTGCAGCAGCGTCGCACGGCGACGCATCACGTCCTCGCTGGAGAGGATGCGGTCAAAATTACTCTTCACGGGCCGTAACCTCGGTGCTTGAAGGGGGGCCGCCATATTCGGGTTTGAGCCTGCCGTCGTCGGCCAACAGCCAGGCGTCCATCACTTGGCGCACCACAGGCGCCGCGACGCCGGAGCCGGACTCGCCGTTCTCGACCATCACCGCCACCACGATCTTCGGGTCGTCAGCCGGCGCGAAGCCGACAAACAAGGCGTGGTCACGGTGGCGCTCCTGGACCTTAGAGCGGTCATATTTCTCGCCTTGCTTGATCGCGACCACCTGGGCCGTACCACTCTTGCCGGCAATGCGGTATTGCGCACCGACGGCCGCCTTGCGCGCAGTGCCCCGCGCGCCATGCATCACCTGCTGCATGCCGTGGTTGACCTTGGTCCAGTCGGACGGGTCACGCAGTACGATGTCGGCAATCGGGTTCTCATCCACCGGCTTCTCGCCTTCGATGGTCTTGGCCAGGTGCGGGCGGTTCCAGATGCCCTTGTTCGCCACCAGCGCTGTGGCCTGAGCCAGTTGCAACGGCGTGGCCTGCATGTAGCCCTGGCCGATCCCGAGGATCAGGGTTTCACCCGGGAACCACGCCTGGCGACGGGTCGCCCGTTTCCATTCCCGCGATGGCATCAAGCCAGGGGATTCTTCGAACATGTCCAGGGAGACTTTCTGGCCGAGGCCGAACTTGCCCATGTAGGCAGACAGGCGATCGATCCCCAGCTTGTGGGCCAGGTCGTAAAAATAGGTGTCGTTGGAGCGCATGATTGCGGTGTCCAGGTCGACATAGCCGTCACCGGTGCGGTTCCAGTTACGGTATTTGTGGTCGTAGTTGGGCAGCATGTAGTAGCCCGGGTCGAACACCCGGCTGGAGGCCGTGACCACGCCCGCATCCAGGCCGGCAATCGCCACCGCTGGCTTGATCGTCGAGCCGGGCGGGTACAGGCCGCGCAGTACGCGGTTGAACAGCGGCCGGTCGATGGAATCACGCAGCTCGGCGTACGCCTTGAAGCTGATGCCGGTCACGAACAGGTTGGGGTCGAAACTCGGTTGGCTGACCATGGCCAATACTTCGCCCGTGGTCGGGTCCAGCGCCACTACCGCACCCCGCCGACCACCCAGGGCCATTTCCGCGGCTTCCTGCAGCTTGATGTCCAGGCTCAGCACGATGTCCTTGCCCGGCACCGGGTCGGTGCGCTTGAGCACCCGCAGCACGCGGCCACGGGCGTTGGTCTCGACTTCCTCGTAACCCACCTGGCCGTGCAGCTCGGGCTCGTAGAAGCGCTCGATACCGGTCTTGCCGATATGGTGGGTGCCGCTGTAGTTGACCGGGTCGAGGGTCTTCAGCTCTTTCTCGTTGATCCGCCCCATGTAGCCGACGGAGTGGGCAAAGTGCGGCCCTTGCGGGTAATGCCGCACCAACTGCGCCACCACCTCAACACCGGGCAGGCGGAACTGGTTCACCGCGATGCGCGCGATCTGCTCTTCAGTCAGCTCAAACAGGATCGGCACCGGCTCGAACGGCCGGCGCCCCTGCTTCATGCGCTTCTCGAAGATCACCCGGTCTTCCGGCGTCAGTTGCAGCACTTCGACGATCACATCGAGGATCTGCTGCCAGTCGCCGGATCGCTCGCGGGTCATGCTCAGGCTGAAGCTCGGCCGGTTGTCCGCGACCACCACGCCATTGCGGTCGAAGATCAGCCCGCGCGTCGGCGGAATCGGTTGCACGTGCACCCGATTGTTCTCCGACAGCGTGGAGTGATAGTCGTACTGGATCACCTGCAGGAAATACAGGCGCGCAATCAGCACGCCCAATAAAGCCACCACCAGGATTGCGCCAAACACCACGCGCGCGCGTACAAGACGTGCGTCTTTCTCGTGGTCCTTGATGCGGATCGGCTGGGTCATCGGGAGGGGCGCAGATTATTTGTGATAAGGGTGCCCGGACAGGACTGTCCAGGCGCGATACAGCTGTTCACCGATCAGGATGCGTACCAGCGGGTGCGGCAGCGTGAGCGCCGACAGCGACCAGCGCTGGTCCGCCCGCGCACAGACTTCCGGTGCCAGCCCTTCGGGGCCGCCGACCATGAAGTTGACGGTGCGCGAGTCCAGGCGCCAGCGGTCCAGTTCCACCGCCAACTGCTCGGTGCTCCAGGGTTTGCCGTGCACTTCTAGGGTGACGATGCGCTCGTTGGGGCCGACCTTGGCCAACATGGCTTCGCCTTCCTGACGGATAAAGCGCGCCACATCGGCATTCTTGCCCCGGGTGTTGAGCGGTATCTCTACCAGTTCCAGAGACAGCTCAGCGGGCAGACGCTTGGCGTACTCGTGCCAGCCTTCTTCCACCCACTTGGGCATGCGTGAACCGACAGCAATCAGACGCAGGCGCACAGCCGTTCCTTATTCCTGGTCTTTGTTCAGCTTGTCGAAGTGCGCGTGGCCCACTTCCGGGCTGTGGTGCTTGCCATCGGCGGCACGGCTCTGCTCGGCGCCTTTCCACAGACGCTCCAGGTCGTAGAACTGGCGAGCGTTGGAAGTCATCATGTGAACGATCACGTCGTCCATGTCCAGCAGCACCCAGTCGCTGTCGCCCTTGCCTTCTTCACCCAGCGGCTTGACGCCTTGGGCTTTGACGGCTTCGCGGACTTTGTCGAGCATCGCGCCGATCTGACGGTTCGAGGTACCGGTGGCGATGATCATGTAGTCGGTGATGCTCTGCTTGTCGCGCACGTCCAGCACCTGGATGTCCTGGGCTTTCACGTCTTCCAGGGCAGCCACGGCCACTTTTACCAGCTCTTCGCCCGCCAGCTCAGGGCCGGTGTGGGCTTCAACTGGCAGCGGGGCGCTTTTGAACGTGCCTTTGCGCTTAACTTTGCTTACGTCTTTGTTCGTCATATAAAACTCGTTTTGCTCGTATGTTCGGGCGCTCGCTGTACGACTGTACGTACGTTCAAGCGCGCCTTTTCAGTTCGACGCACGGTAAAGCCCGTGCGCATCGATGTAGGCCAGGACCGCGTCAGGCACCAGGAAACGTACCGACTTCCCGCTGGCCAGCAGTTGACGGATCTGGGTGGCGGACACCGCAAGCGGGGTCTGCCAGACGAATGCAATATTCCCGTTCGGCCCGGTCAGGGCCAAGGGGTCACTTACCGACCGCGCGGCCAGCAGGTTGCGCAAGGCATCCGGCGGTTCGCTGTCGGCATCCGGGCGTTGCAAAACCAGGATGTGGCAATGCTGGAGGAGTTCCTCCCAGCGATGCCAAGAGGGCAGGCCGCAAAATGCGTCCCAGCCCAAAAGCAGAAACAACTGGTCATCCGCGGCCATTTCAGCGCGCATCACTTCCAGGGTATCGACAGTGTAGGACGGTTTATCACGCTTGAGCTCGTGGTCGTCCACCACCAACGGCGCAATGCCGTCCACTGCCAGGCGCACCATTTCCAGGCGCTGCTGCGGCGACACCTGCGGGGTATCGCGGTGCGGTGGCCGGGCGTTGGGCATCACCCGCAACTCATCCAGCGCGAGGGCATCCGCGACTTCCAGGGCACTGCGCAAATGGCCAATGTGCACGGGGTCGAAAGTACCGCCGAGCAGCCCGATGCGTTTACCCATCAAGTGCGCACATGACCGTCGCCGAACACCACGTACTTCTCGCTGGTCAGGCCTTCCAGGCCGACCGGGCCGCGTGCGTGCAGCTTGTCGGTGGAGATACCGATCTCCGCCCCCAGGCCGTACTCGAAGCCGTCGGCAAAGCGCGTCGAGGCGTTGATCATCACCGAGGCAGAATCCACTTCGTTGAGGAAACGCCGGGCATCGCTGAAATGCTCGGAAACAATAGCGTCGGTGTGCTTGGAGCCGTAGGTGTTGATGTGTTCGATGGCCTCGTCCAGGTCGTCGACCAGCTTGATCGACAGGATCGGCGCCGTGTATTCGGTGTACCAGTCCAGTTCGGTGGCTTCGATCACGTCCGCGCCCAACAGCGCACGGGTGCGCTCACAGCCGCGCAGCTCCACGCCCTTGTCGCGGTAGATAGCCGCCAATGGAGGCAACACGCGCTCGGCAATGCCGGCGTGCACCAGCAGGGTTTCCATGGTGTTGCACGGGGCGTAGCGGTGAGTCTTGGCGTTGTCGGCGATGCGGATGGCCTTGTCGATATCGGCAGCGATGTCGATATACACGTGGCACACGCCGTCCAGGTGCTTGATCACCGGCACCTTGGCATCACGGCTGACGCGCTCGATCAGACTCTTGCCACCGCGCGGCACGATCACGTCGACGAATTCCGGCATGGTGATCAGCGCGCCAACGGCGGCACGGTCAGTGGTCTCGACCACTTGCACTACTTCGGCCGGCAGTTCGGCCACGGCCAGGCCCTGCTGAATGCACGCGGCAATGGCACGGTTGGAATTAATGGCTTCGGAACCGCCACGCAGGATGGTGGCATTGCCGGACTTGAGGCACAGGCTCGCGGCGTCGATGGTCACGTTCGGGCGCGACTCGTAGATGATGCCGATCACGCCCAGGGGCACGCGCATCTTGCCCACTTGGATGCCGGACGGCAGGTAGCGCATATCGCGGATTTCACCGATGGGGTCAGGCAGCTTGGCCACCTGACGCAGGCCTTCGATCATGTCGTCGATACGTGCCGGGGTCAGCGCCAGGCGGTCCAGCAGGGCTGGCTCGAGGCCATTGGCGCGGCCGTTGGCCAGGTCTTGCTCGTTGGCGGCGGCAAGCTCGGAGCGCGAAGCATCCAGAGCGTCGGCGGCCGCCAGCAGGGCGCGGTTCTTCTGCGCGGTGCTCGCACGGGCGATCAACCGCGAGGCCTGACGGGCAGCGCGACCCAGGCGGGTCATGTAGTCAAGAACGGACTCAGTCATGGTCAGGGAGTCTTGGCAGGGAGGAAAGCGGCAGATTATAGCTGTGACGCCGCTCGACTGACAGCGGTGAGGGGCGGATGGTCGAAATGAACTGTAAAAACCTGGGCTTCAGCGGTAATTAAGGTGGGAGTTGTTATGATTCCGTCACATTTAGCCGTATTAACCCCAGACCGCCATGTCCAGTTTTACCCCCCGACTGCCCGCCAGCGCCCTGCCCGACAGCTTCTTCGACCGCGACGCGCAATTGCTCGCCCAGGATCTGCTCGGAAAAATCGTCCGCCATCGCGTAGGCGATCTCTGGCTTTCGGCGCGAATTATTGAAACCGAAGCGTATTACCTGGCCGAAAAAGGCAGCCACGCTTCCCTCGGCTACACAGAAAAGCGTAAGGCTTTGTTTCTGGATGGCGGTCATATCTATATGTACTACGCCCGTGGCGGCGACTCGCTGAACTTCAGCGCCCAGGGCCCGGGCAACGCCGTGCTGATCAAGTCGGCGTATCCGTGGGTCGATGAAACGTCCGGCCCGGCCAGTTTGGCGCAGATGCTGCTGAACAACCCCGATGCCAACGGCAGCCCGCGCCCGTCGCAGAAGCTGTGTGCCGGCCAGACCCTGCTGTGCAAGGCGCTGGGGTTGAAAGTGCCGATGTGGGACACCAAGCGCTTCGACCAGGAGTTGCTCTACGTTGAAGACGTGGGCCAGACCCCGAGCCAGATCATCCAGACCACCCGCCTGGGCATCCCGAGCGGGCGCGATGAACAGCTGATGTACCGCTTTGTCGATGCGGGCTACGCGCCTTACTGCACCCGGAACCCGCTGCGCCGGGGCCAGGTCGAAGGCCGCGACTACTTTTTAATTTGATCACACGACCCGTAGGAGCCCGGGGGGGGGGGGGGGGGGGGGGGGGGGGGGGGGGGGGGGGGGGGGGGGGGGGGGGGGGGGGGGG
>NZ_JBWKRS010000031.1:0-74037 GCF_059419385.1 Pseudomonas sp. GW821-FHT05H12
GCGATGGCGTCCTTAAGGGCCTCATCGCCGGCAAGCCGGCTCCTACAGGGGGTGGCGTGGTGGGCCGTTAGGTGGGTAGATGGCCCAACGGCAACGCTCCGGGGGTCTTCACGGTCTGGATCGCGAAGTTGCTGCGGATATCCCTCACCCCCGGCAGCTTCAAAAGGCTGCCGGTGACAAACCGTTCATACCCGCGCAAATCCGGCACCACCACCTGCAACAGAAAGTCCGACTCCCCCGACACCAGGAACGCCGAGATCACCTCGGGCAGTGCCGTCACCGCCTCACGAAAGGAATTGGCCTCGGTGTCGTTATGCCGCTCTACCTTCACGCCCACAAACACCATCATGCCCAGGCCCACTTCATCGCGATCCAGTGTGGCCTGGTAGCCCCGAATGACCCCGGCTTCTTCGAGCAGACGCACGCGGCGCAGGCAAGGTGATGCAGAAAGGCCAATCTCGTCGGCCAGTTGCACGTTGCTCAGGCGACCATCCCGTTGCAGGGCTTCTAGAATCTTGCGGTCAAAGGCATCGAGTTTCAGATTTGGCATAAGTGAATGGTCTTTGTAGTTGTTAGTGGTAGATAGTGCCAAGACTAGCCGATTTATCAGCTGACTACGCAACCACCTGCCCCACCCTTGCGCCCTAGAATTTGCCAACTATTCAAGGGGGTGAAACATGGCGGAACTCTGGTTGTTTTTGGTGGCTCTTTCGGTGGTGTATCTGCTGCCGGGGCCGGACATGATCCTGCTGCTGCAAACCGGCGCCCGCCAGGGCAAGGCTTTGGCGTTGACCACGGCGATTGGCCTGGGGGCTGCCCGGGCGTGCCACGTGGCGTTGGCCGGCATGGGCTTGGCGACGCTGTTCAAGGTGGCGCCGTGGACGTTTGACGTGGTGCGCCTGGGCGGTGCGGCCTACCTGTTGTGGTTGGGTGTGCAATGCCTGCGCGCGAACCTGTTGCCCAACCTCGACCCGACACACGCCATCACACAGGCCCACGCCTGGCGCGAAGCCTTCCAGCGTGGCCTGTTGACCAACCTGCTCAACCCCAAGGCGCTGCTGTTCTGTTCGGTGCTGCTGCCGCAGTTCATCAACCCGCAGGCCGGCCCGGTGGCGGCGCAGTTTGCCTTGCTGGGTGTGATCCTGGTGGCGGTCGGTTTTGCCTTCGACTGCTGCTACGCCCTGGCCGGTGCGCGCATCGGCCGATGGCTGGCGCGCAATCGTTCGGCGCAGCGGGTGCAACAATGGTTGTTCGGCAGTCTTTTGATCGGTTTTGCGGTACGCCTCACCTTTGTGCAACACGCCTGAGCGGTCCGGCGTATCCACGTCATCTTTTGTATCAAAGACGCGTGTAAGATACGCCGCACTTAGCCAGGGATGCTCACCATGTTCGATTCGTTGAAAGCGATCAGCCGCCGTATGACCAGTGCGTTACTGACTGTGGTGGGGGCCGTCTTTGGCGAATGGCATCCGCCGTTCTGGCTGCGCGCTATCGGCCGTGGCCTGGCGAACCTGGGCCACAAGGCCCGCGCCTATCCGCGCCAAGCCGGTGCTGGCGTGCTGGGCCTGGCGTTACTGGCCGGCGCCGGCTTCTATGGCTGGCAGTGGTATTCCCACCTGCCGCAGCCCCACACCGTGGGTTACTCGCTGCACAAGCCGAACCTGACCGACTACACCCAGCAACCACCGGTTGTGGATAACTTGCAGGTGCGCTTTGCCGAGTCCGTGGCCCCACTGGCTGCCATTGGCAAGCCGGTCACAGAAGGCATCACCCTCAAACCACCGGTGGCGGGCGCCTGGCGCTGGTCCGATGACCGCACCCTGCAGTTCGTGCCGGAAAAAGACTGGCCGATAGACGCCCATTACACCCTGGACCTGGCCAAGAAAAAGCTGCTGGCCGACGGCGTATTGCTCAGCCAGTACAGCAGCCAGTTTTCCACCCAACCGTTCCGCGCCACCCTGGCGCAAAACGAGCTGTACCAGGACCCGTCCAACCCGACGCTGAAACAACTGGTGGCGACCTTCCATTTTTCCCACCCGGTGGATGAAGACAACCTGCGTAAACGCGTGTCGGTGACCCTCGGCAAAGGCCTGGCCTACCGCGACGCCCAGTTGCCCAACCGCCCGGAAGTCACCTTCGACGACACCAGGCTCAACGCCTACGTCCGCTCCGCCGCCTTGGCGACGCCGCTGGAAAGCACGCCGGTGAGTGCCAAGCTCGATGAAGGCATCAAGGCCCGTGATGGCGGCAACGCCAGCACCGCGCCGCTGGTCTCGGAAGTCACCGTGCCCGGCCGCTATCGCCTGACGTTCACCGGCGCCGACGTGAGTTTTGTCGACAACCAACGCGGCGAGCCGGAGCCGGTGCTGATGTTCAGCAGTTCCAGCGCCGTCGCCGATGAAACCATCGCCGGTAAGGTCCAGGCCTGGTTGCTGCCGGAAAAAGCCCAGGACGACACGCGCCCCTATAACAGCAACGACATCGACGACGCCCTGCTGGCCCGCAGCACCAAGGTCACCCTGACCCACGTGCCCAGCGTCGAACCGCTGAACACCCTGCACGCCTTCAAGTTCAAGGCTCCGGCCGGTCGCGCCATTTACGTGCGCGTGCCTGCCAACCTGGAAGCCATCGGCGGCTACCTGGCGAAAAATCCTACGGCGTCGCTGATCAGCATGCCGGCGTACCCACGCACCCTGCAGTTCCTGTCTGACGGCGCGTTGCTCAGCCTCAACGGCGAAAAACGCCTGGGCTTCATGGCCCGTGGCGTGCCCGGCGCCCACGTGGAAATCGCCCGCCTGCTGCCTAACCAGTTGCAGCACCTGGTGGACCAGAGCAGCGGCAGCTTTGCCCGGCCGAACTTTGGCAACGAATACTTCGACCGCATGGTTGAGCGTCAGTCGCTGGACATTCCCCTGTCGTCCAACGACCCTGCGAAAACCGTCTACGACAATGTGGACCTCAGCCACTACCTCACCGCTAACGGCGGGCGTCGCGGCATTTTTGTGCTCAAGCTCAGCCCTCAGGATGACCCGGCCACCCGCACGTTCGAGTACGACCGCAGCAGCACCAGCGACCTGCGCTTCATCGTGGTGACGGACCTCGGCATCATCGCCAAGCGCTCCAGTGACGGCAGCCATGACGTGTATGTGCAGTCCATCGGCAACGGTTCGCCGGTGTCTGACGCCCAAGTCGACATCATTGGCCGCAACGGCTTACCGGTGAGCAGCGGCCGCACCGACGCCGAAGGCCACGCGCATTTCGCCAAGCTGGATGAACTGCGCCGTGAGAAAACCCCGCTGATGTATGTGGTCACACGGGGCAATGATCAGTCGTTCCTGCCGATTGCCCGCCAGTCCCAACAGTTGGATTTGTCGCGCTTCGACGTAGGCGGTTTGGAAGAGGACGGTGCGATTGATCGTCTCAGCGCCTACCTGTTCACCGACCGTGGCCTGTACCGGCCGGGCGAGACCGCGCACCTGGGCATGATCGTGCGCAGCGGCAACTGGAAAGGCGCCCTGCAGGGCTTGCCCGTCGAGCTGCAAATCACCGACCCACGGGGCCTGGAAGTGATTCGCCAACCCCTGAAACTGTCGGCCAGCGGCTTTGAAACCTTTGATTTCCCCAGCAGCGAAGTCGCCCCCGCCGGTGAGTACACCGCGACCTTGCAGTTGATTGGCGAGAAGCAGACCCGCACCGACCTGGGCAGTGTCAGCTTCAAGGTGCGGGATTTCGAGCCGGACCGCATGAAGGTCAGCCTGAGCCTGCACGACACGCCGGTGCTGGGTTGGATTCCACCGGACCAGGTGGTGGCCAAGGTCACCGCCATGCACCTGTTCGGCGCCCCGGCGTCCGGCCGCCGCGTCACCGCGAAAATGTCCCTGAGCCCAACGCTCGCGGCGTTCGACCGCTACCCGGATTACCGCTTCCGCCTGAACAACGCCCTGGAAGACGCCAGCACCGAAGACCTGGCCGAAACCACCGTGGATGACAACGGCCAGGCCACGCTCGACCTCAACCTGCAACGCTTCGCCAACAGCACCTATCGCCTGCAGGTGATGACCCAGGTGTTCGAAGCCGAGGGCGGTCGTAATGTGGCGGCGCAAAACGCCTTGCTGGTGTCGTCCGCGCCTTACCTGGTCGGTGTGAAAAGTCAGGATTCGCTGTCGTACGTCGCCAAGGATGCGCCGCGCCAGGTGCAATGGCTGGCCGTCGCGCCAGACCTTACGCCGCTCGCGGTAGACGGCCTGACCACTGAAGTGGTGGAACACCGTTACGTGTCGGTGCTGGTGAAGCAGTCCAACGGCACCTACAAATACGAGTCGCGCATCAAGAACATCAGCCAACCGGCTTCACCGCTGGTGATGACCAAAGACGGCGCCAAGCAGGCCCTGAACACCGGTACGCCGGGGGATTTCACCCTGCAACTCAAGGACGCCAACGGCAACCTGCTCAACCAGATCGACTACAGCGTGGCCGGGCGCGGCAACACTTCGCGCTCCCTGGAGCGCAACGCCGAACTGCAACTGCGCCTGGATAAACGCAGCTATGCCACCGGTGATGAGATCGCCATCAGCATCCGCGCGCCGTACACCGGCGCGGGCTTGATCACCATCGAGCGCGACAAGGTCTACACCCAGCAGTGGTTCAAGGCCGACAGCACCAACAGCGTGCAGCACATCCGTGTGCCAGCGGGGCTTGAGGGCAATGCCTACGTCAACGTGCAGTTTGTGCGGGACATGGGTTCGGCCGAGGTATACATGAGCCCGCTGTCCTATGGCGTGGTGCCGTTCAGCATCAACCTGGATGCGCGGCGCATGGCGCTGAAGGTCGAAGGCCCGGCGAAGATCGAGCCGGGGCAGACCCTGGACATCAAGGTCACCGCCGACCGCCCGGGCCGTGCCGTGGTTTACGCGGTGGACGAAGGCATCCTGCAAGTGGCGCGCTACCAGACGCCGGACCCGCTGGGCTTCTTCTTCCAGAAACGTGCGTTGGAGGTCGGCACCAGTCAGATCCTTGACCTGATCCTGCCGGAATTCAGCCGCCTGCTCAGTGGGGCAGCGCCTGGTGGTGATACAGAAGGCGCGCTGGCCAACCACCTCAATCCGTTCAAGCGTAAACACCAGCCGCCTGTGGCGTGGTGGTCCGGCTTGGTGGACCTGCCGGACGGTGAAACCGTGCTGCACTACCAGGTGCCGGACAGCTTCAACGGCAAACTGCACCTGTTTGCAGTGGCGGTGGATAACGACAGTGTCGGCGTCAACGACGCCAACACGGAAGTGCGCGGGCCGATCGTGATCACGCCAAACGTCCCCGCTTTTGTAGCGCCGGGCGATGTGTTCAACGTGAGCGCCGGGGTGTTCAGCAACCTCGACGCCGCGGCGGATGTGAAGTTTGAACTGCAGACCAGCGACGGCTTGAACGTTCAGGGCGACAAGGGCAGCACGCTGTCGCTGCAACCGCGCAAGGAAGGCACGGCTGAGTTCAAGATCAAGGTCGGCGAAACCCTGGGTTCGGCGGACCTGCGCTTTGTCGCCGTGCTGCCGGATGGCAAACGTATCCAGGTGGCGGAAACCACCTCGATCCGCCCACTGAGCGAGCACCGCGTGGCCTTGAGCCTGGGCCGTTTCGACAGCGCCAGCAAAGAGCTCAAGCCCACCCGCGAGCTGTTCAGCCAACTGCGCGATGTGCAAGTGGGCGTCGCCGCGTCGCCGCTGGTATGGGCCAACGGCCTCAAGCATTACCTGGACGACTACGGCTATGCCTGCACCGAGCAATTGGTGTCCAAGGCCATGCCGGCGCTGATCTGGGGTGGCAACGCGCCGGAAGCCGAACAGGCGTTCACAGGCGCGGTGCGCATGTTGCGCCAGCGTCAGAACGGGGCCGGTGGTTTTGGTCTGTGGGCCGCCAACCCGGACGTAGCGCCTTACGCCAGCCTGTACGCCACTGACTTCCTGATCGAAGCCAAGGAACGTGGGCTGCCAGTGCCGGAGGACCTGCTGGTGCGGTCCAATGCGTACCTGACCGACCTGGCCAACGGCCCGAGCGAAGGCTTGTCGGAATTGCGCAACCGCGCCTACGCCAGTTACCTGCTGAGTCGTCAGGGGATTCTGGTGAGCGGCGCCTTGAGTGATATCCGCGAGCGCTACGAGAGCTACTTCAAGGACACCTGGCAGAACGACCTGGGCGCCGCGTACCTGGCCGCCAGCTACAAGCTGCTCAAGCAGGATCGCCAGGCCGACACGCTGTTCCGCAAAATCCCGTGGCGCTCCCTTGTGGATAAGTGGGACAGCGACGGTCTGTACTACGACCCGCTGGTGCACGACGCAGAGCACCTGCACCTGCTGGCGCGGCACTTCCCGGAGATGATCGACGACGTGCCGACGGCGCTGCTGGATAAACTCGGCAAACGTCTCAACGAACAGCGTTACAACTCGCTGTCGGCCGCGCTGTTGCTGCGTGCGCTGGATAACTACGGCCAACGTGCGCAAAGCGACATGACCCTCAAGGCCACCGCGTGGCTGAGTGACAAACAACAGCAATTGCTGGAAATGGCTGGCCAGCCACCCCGCGCGGCCGTGCCGAGCGCCACGCAGAAACTGGTAATGGAAAAAACCGACGGCCCGGCCGCGTTCTACATGCTCAGCGAAGCCGGCTTCGACAAGGGTGCCAAGCTCAAGTCGATCACCAACGGCCTGGAAATCATCCACGAATACCTCGACCTCAAGGGCGACCCGGTGAGCAAAGTCGCCGTCGGCGATGAGTTCCTGGTGCGCCTGCGCCTGCGGGCTACCGACCGCGATCAAGTGCAACAGGTGGCCGTGGTCGACCTGCTGCCGGGCGGGGTCGAGCCTGTGTATAACCTGCCGTCGGAGCCGGAAGCCGCGAGCACCGAGGAAAGTGAAGGCGACGATGCCGAGTACGTGGAAACCAGCGAAGACAACCAAGAGGCCGATGCCTGGCAAGCGCCGATCGGCGAAACCGAGCTGAGTAACTGGCAGCCGGACTACGTCGACGTGCGTGATGACCGAGTGGTGTTGTACGGCACCGCGCTGCGCGATGTAGGCACTTTCGTGTACCGCGTGCGCGCCACCAACGCCGGGACCTTCAATACGCCACCGGCCTACGCCGAAGGCATGTACGAAACCACCCTGCAAGGGCGCGGCAAAGTAGGCCAGCTTGAAATTACCAAGCCTTAAACGCCTGGCGCCGCTGTTTGCAGCGGCGGTGGTGCTGGCGGGGTTGCGGCTTTGGCCGCACGCCCCGCTGGAACAGGCCGTGACCTCATCACGGGTGGTGCTGGCCGACGACGGCTCACTGCTGCGCATGACACTGGCGGACGACGGGCAGTACCGCTTGTGGCTACCCCTGGAGCGGATGTCGCCTTCATTGGTCGAAGCCTTGTTGCTCAAGGAAGACCGTAATTTCTACTGGCACCCGGGGGTTAATCCTCCGGCATTGCTGCGGGCGGCCATGGCTACTTACAGCGGTGGCCAGCGCCAGGGCGGCTCGACCTTGAGCATGCAGTTAGCACGACGCCTGTGGGACCTCAACACCCGCCAGGTCCCCGGCAAGGTGCAGCAGATGGCCCTGGCGCTGTGGCTGGAAGCACGCTACAGCAAGCACGACATCCTTGAGGCCTACCTGAACCTGGCGCCCATGGGCGGCAATATCGAAGGCGCCGAGGCGGCCAGCCGCATCTATTTTGGCAAGTCGGCGGCGCAGCTTTCGTTGTCTGAATCGCTGGCACTGGCCGTGATCCCTCAGCAACCCGGGCGGCGCGCGCGCTTCGGGCCGTCGCTGCAAAACGCCAGGCTGCGCTTGATGGCCGACTGGCGCGCCACTTATCCACAGGACCCGCGCAACGACAGCTTGCTGGACTTGCCCCTGGAAGCGCGCAACCGCCAGCAGATCCCGTTCCTGGCGCCGCACCTGAGTGAACAGCTGCTGGCGTCCCAGCCGGGCAACGAGCTCAACAGCACACTCAACCTACCACTGCAGCAGTTACTGGAACGCCTGATCACAGGCTTTATCGCCGAACGACGCAGCACCGGTGTGGAAAACGCCACGGCCATCCTGATCGACAGCCGCGACCAAAGCGTCAAGGCACTGGTGGGCTCGGCGGACTACTTATCCACAGGCATCCACGGCCAGGTCAACGGTGTACTGTCGCGGCGCTCGCCCGGGTCGACGCTCAAGCCGTTCCTGTATGGGCTGGCACTGGATCAGGGGGTGATTCACCCCATGAGCATCCTCAAGGACCTGCCGAGTAACTTCGGCTACTTCCAGCCGGAAAATTTCGACGGCAGTTTTGTCGGGCCACTGACGGCGCGGGATGCGTTGATCCGTAGTCGCAATATCCCGGCCGTGTGGCTGGCCAGCCAGGTGAAATCACCTTCGTTGTACGGGTTGCTGCAACGCGCCGGCATCAAGGGCCTGCGCGACGAAAGCCATTACGGCCTGGCCCTGGCGCTCGGCGGCGGCGAGATGACCCCGGAAGAGCTGGCCCGCCTGTACGTGATGCTGGCCGGCGACGGGCATTCGCGCCCGTTGCGCTATCTGCAGGAACAGCCTCAATCCACCGGCCCACAGTTGCTCACGCCCCAAGCAGCATTCATGGTGCGCGACATGTTGCGCCGCAACCCACGCCCCGACGGGTTGCCGAGCCGTCATTGGCGCACCGCCTGGAAAACAGGCACCTCCTGGGGGTTTCACGATGCGTGGAGTGCCGGCCTGGTGGGCCCCTACGTGCTGGTGGTGTGGGTGGGCAACTTCGATGGCCGGCCGAACCCGGCGTTTATCGGGGCCAAGACCGCCGCGCCGTTGTTCTTCCGCATCGCCGACGCGTTGCCCCTGGCGTTGCCCAACGTGGTGATCAAACCCGACAAGCCACCCGTGGGGCTGGTGCGCATCGACGTCTGCGCCGCGTCCGGCGAGTTGCCCAACCGCTGGTGCCCGCAAACCCGCAAGACCTGGTACATCCCCGGCGTCTCGCCGATTCGCGTGTCCAACCTGCATCGCCCGGTGCTGATCGACACCCGCACCGGCAAGGCCGCGTGCCCGCCCTTCGATGCCCAATACACCCGTGAAGAAGTCTTCGAATTCTGGCCCAGCGACGTGCAACGCCTGTACCGCGCAGCCGGCCTGCCTCGGCGCACGCCACCCAACGTGATGAAAAACTGCCAGCCCACTCGCATCAGTGACACGAGCGAAGCGCCGCAGATCCGCTCGCCACTGACCCAGGTGAGCTATCAGTTGCGCCTGTCTCAACCCCAGGAAAGCATCCCGCTGAACGCCAACGCCGCCAGCGATGCAACGACGCTGTACTGGTTCGCCGACCAGACCCTGATCGCCCAGGGCCCGCCGCAAGCCCTGTTGAACTGGCGGCCGGGCAAGTCGGGGGAGTATCGGTTGCGGGTCACCGATGATCAGGGGCGCAGCACCAGCCGGGGGCTGAAAGTGGAGTTTGTGCCCTGATCAGGCGTCTTCGTCGCTGAAACTGCCTTTGCTCACGCGCTTGGCAAAATGTTGATACGCCACGCCCATCTTGCGTTGCTCAAACAGCGAGAACGCCAGGGTGCCGAGCAAGATCAGCATCCAGATCAAAAATTGCTTCAATGCATCCACATGGGCGACAAACAGCAGCAAGGCCACCACCCCGCCGATGACCGCTCCCAACGCCGCCCACGCGCCGAGTACACGTCCCACGGCCAGGCGTATCCCTTTGGGCAGCAACAACCGGGTCCAGATCAGCACCATGAAAATCGTCAGCATGAAGCCGAACGCCGCCATGAACGGAATCGGAAAACCACCTTCGCGGTATAGCCAGGCGAGCAACTGATACACCGGACCCTGTCCGGCCATCTGTGGATAAGTGTCGGGCCCCGGTAAATGCAGTTGCGCAAAATGGGCCGGGGTCATGGCCATCACGCCGACGCCGAGCAGCCCGACTATCGCGCCATAGAAGCCACCGGCACGCCACAACGGCGCCAGCACGCGGCGGTTTTCCACATCGGCGGTCAACGCCGCGCCGAACACGGCTTTCGGGTCCTTGCCCTGTGCGATTACCGTATGGCCATCGCGCTCACAGGCGTCGCCGATCAGCATCACGTCCAGGTCCTGCACCAGCAGAAGTTCGCCCTGGCGTCGGGAACTGCCCAGCAACGCGTATTCGTCGGGCGATTTATTGCCGAACAGGTCAATACCCTCGGCAATCACCGCCACCTCACCGCTGGCGTCCTTCAGGCGAAAGTCATTGCAGCGCGCCTCGCCAGACACTCGGCTCCAGCTCCAATCGCCATCTTTGTCTTGGGTGCCCTCTTCGACAATCCACACATAACCCACGCACGGCTTGCCATTGACCGGCGACAGCATCGTCTTGTCCGCAATGACCTTGCCGCGCACCTCCACCAGGCCCATGGCCAACGAGCGTATCTGGCTGGTGGCCAGGCGCTGTTCGGTTTTGTAGAAGTTGGGGCCAAAGCTGACCAGCAGGCCGATCAGGATGAGCATCGGGAAAAACAGCGCGATCAGGATGTTCGGCGCGTACACCATCAAGGCGATAAAACCGGCGAGGAACATCAGGCCCAGCGCCGTTTTCCACTTCGGCTTTTTCACCACAACGCCCGCCTGAGTGGTTTTCATGCCCCCGGCACCTCAAGCTTCACGCCTTCGTAACGGGTTTCTTCGGCACTGATGGCCAGCAGCGGGATGCGCTGATAGCTGAGCATCCGCGCAAAGAACAGGTCGGGGAACACCGCAATGGCGATGTTGTAGAGGTTGACCGACTCATTGAAGAACTCACGGCGGTCGGCAATGCGCTCCTCCACGGCCGAGATGGCTTGCTGCAACTCGACCATGTTGGGGCCGGAGATCAACGTCGGGTAACCCTCCGCCACCGCAATCACCGACTTGAGCGCCGCGTTCAACTGGTTGGAAGCATCGACCTTGTCGTTGAGGCTGCTGGCATTCAGGTACTGCTGGCGCGCATCGCTGAGCCGGGTGAACAGCGCATGCTCGTGATTCATGGCGGTCTGCACCACACGCATCAGGTCCGGGATCTGATCGGCCCGCTGCTTGAGCAGCACATCGATGTTGGCGAACGCTTTATCCACGTCGTTACGCCGCATCACCAGGCTGTTGTAGACCCCCACCATCCAGCCCACCAGGCCGACGACAATGATCAGCACAACGATGCCGGCGATTAGCAGTTCGATATTCATGGTGAGCGCGTCCCTGGGTGAGTTATCCACAGGGGGCATTCTAGGGTTAAAGCCGGACCCTGCGCTCGGCAGTAGCCCACAGATTCGACAAGAGGTCGTTAATTGGATTGGGCCATTCGCACCACCTCATTCCGGTCCACCTTGCCCAGCGCATTACGCGGGATGGTCTGGCTCAACACGATGCGCTGGGGCAACTTGAACGGCGCCAGGCGCGTGCGCAGCCAGGCGAGAAGTTCATCCGCCGTGGTGCCGGCAGCCTCCTGTTCAAGCTTGACCAGCACCACCACGCGTTGCCCGGCGTTGCAATCCGGCGCGCCGGCCACGGCAGCGTCGGCGATTGCCGGGTGCAGGATCAGTTGGTTTTCCACTTCCACCGGGGAGATCTTGTCGGTGAAGCAGACGATCTGGTCTTTGCAGCGCCCCACAAAACGAAACTCGCCGTTGGGTTCCTGCTGCATCAGGTCGCCGGATGAAAACCAGCCATCACGGCTGTGGCTGATGATGTCGCCGGGGCCGGTCCAGTAGCCGAGGCTCAGGTTGGGGCCGCACATCTGCAATTCGCCCACCTCGCCCGGTGCCACGGCCACGCCGTTGGCATCCACCAGGCGCGCGCGCCCAGGCACGGCGGTGAGGGTGTCCCAGGCGGAGCCGAAGGCCATGCTGCCCAGGCATTCCGTCAGGCCATAGGTGTTGTTCAGGCGCAGGTCAAAGGTGTCCTGAAAAGTCTCGGCCACCATCGGCCGGCACGCGTCGCCGCCAATCCCGCAGACTTTCAACGAGCTGAGATCCCGTGGGCGCTTGCGCTGGGCGTCCACCAGCGGCGGGCAGATGAACGGCGCGACAAACAGCATGGAGCCGCCCTCTTGCTCGATGGCGTCGAGCAGTTTGTCGGCATCGAAGCGGCTGAACATGACTTCCTGGCAGCCCTTGATGATCGTCGCCATCAACACGAACGAGCCAGACACATGGGCCACCGGCGTGCTGCCGAGGGTGCACGAGTCCAGATCCAGCTGCCACGCGCCCAAGGCGCTGACCACGTGGGCAATCGCACGCTGGTTGTAGGCCACCAGCTTGGGCATGCCGGTGGTGCCAGAGGTTGCCAACAGCAGGCAGGTTGAGTCGATATCACCGGGCACTGCCGCCGTTTGCGGGCTGCCTTCGCCCAGCAGCGCGTGCCAGCTCGTGCTGCTGAAGGTGCGCGTGCGTTCGATAGCCGCGTCGTCTATCTGTGCGATGACGGATTGCAAATCCGCTTCATGGATAAACAGCCGAGGCCGCAGCCAGCCCAGGAACTCCTCCAGCTCCCGCGCAGTGAATTCAGTCTTGAGCGGCACCATGATTGCGCCGCTCATCATCGCGGCAAACAGGAACACCGCATACAGCGGCGAAGTGCGCACCAGCATGACGATACGATCACCCGGCTCGACGCCCTCACGCTTGAACCCATTGCTCAGGCGCACCACCTCACCGGCCAGGCGGTGATAGGACCACACGTCACCGTCGGCAATCAGAGCAATGGCATTGGGCCGTTCGGCCGCGTGCTGGAACAGTGCCTGCAACGGGGCTTGCGAGGCGGACAGGGCTTCAAGGGGTTCGAAACAGGTCAGCATGATGGTCTTCCAGGGGTGGCTTGGCGCGTTCTCCCCAAGGGAACACCTGGAAGGGCCGGTTTATTTCGTGAAGGTTCGTTTACGCTCAATCGTGCGTACACATCCGTGTGGCGAGGGCGCTTGTTCCCTCGCCACAAAGACAGCGTCAGGCGACGACTTCGTCGAGGAAGCTGTAATCGATGTAACCCTCACCACGGCCGCCGTAGAAGGTATTGCGGTCGTAATCATTGAGCGGCGCGCCGCTGCGCAGGCGCTCTGGCAGGTCGGGGTTGGAGATGAAGAGCCGACCGAACGCGACCAGGTCGGCATCGCCCGCCGCGATGATTTCTTCGGCGGTTTCCCGTGAGAATCCGCCGGCCGCCAGGATCGGTCCCTTGAAGATACCGCGCAGGCTTTTGGAGGCCACGGCGGGGACGTTCAGCTCGATGTCTTCGTAACCGCGAATGCGCGGCTCGATGACGTGCAGGTAGGCCAGGCCAAAGCGGTTGAGTGCCTCGGCCAGGTAACCGAAGGTCGCGGCCGGGTTGCTGTCCGACATGGTGCCGAACTGGCCGCTCGGTGAGATGCGCACGGCAACGCGATTGCCGCCCCACACCGAGACCAGTGCCTCGACGACTTCGAGCATGAACCGCGCGCGGTTCTCGATCGGGCCGCCATAAGCGTCGTCGCGGTGGTTGGAGCCGTCCTGCAGGAACTGATCCGGCAGGTAGCCGTTGGCGCCATGCAGTTCTACGCCGTCAAAGCCTGCGGCCTTGGCGCGTTCTGCGCCACGGCGGAATTCTTCGATAACGCCCGGGATCTCGTCGATCCTGAGCGCGCGTGGCACCACCTGATCCACCTCGGCGATGCTGTCGCCGTCGCGGATCACCGATTTTTCTTCACCGCGAATCGCCGAAGGGGCGACGGGTTGCGCACCGTCCAGGTTGCCCGGGTGTGCCTGGCGGCCGCCGTGCCAGATTTGCAGGTAGATGCTGGCGCCCTTGGCGTGCACGGCGTCGGTCACACGCTTCCAGCCAGCCACTTGCGCATCGGTGTAGATGCCGGGCGCGAGCGCATAAGCGATGCCCATGGGCGACACGCTGGTGGCTTCGGCGATCAGCAGCCCGCCTTTGGTGGCGCGCTGGGTGTAGTACTCGACCATCAGGTCGCCGGGTACATCGCCGGTTTCGGTGCGCAGGCGGGTAAGCGGTGCAAGCACGACGCGGTGAGCCAGGTTGAGGGTGCCGACTTGGGTGGAGCTGAATAGCTTGGTCATGATGAGTTCCGTGTTTTTGAGTGGATGCGGTGACTAGACCTGGGCGATGCCGCCATCGACAAACAGGTCGATACCGGCCACGAAGCTGCTGTCTTCAGAGGCGAGAAAGAGGGCAACCGATGCCACCTCTTCAGGCCGGCCAAGGCGTCCGAGGGGAGTGGCTTGTGCGAACTGAACGCGCAGGGCGTCAGCCTCTTCGGGCGTGGATACCTGGCTGTCCATGATCGGCGTATCGATGGCGCCCGGGCTGATGGTGTTGACCCGGATGCCGCGGTCTTTCAGCTCCATCGTCCAGGTGCGAGCAAACGAGCGGACCGCTGCCTTGCTGGCGCTGTAGGTGCCGTAGGTGGGGTAGCCTTTGACTCCGGCAATCGAGCCGGTGAGGATGACACTGGCGCCATCGCGCAGCAGCGGCAATGCCTTCTGCACGGTGAGCGCGAGGCCGCGCACGTTGACGTCGAAGGTCTTGTCGTAGTGTTCGGTAGAAAATGCTTCCAGGGGGCGAAGCTCCACCACACCTGCGTTGGCAAAGAGCACATCCAGCTTGCCCTTCGCCTGCTCGACCGTGGCGTAGAGCCGGTCGAGGTCGCGGGGTTCGGACGCGTCGCCCTGCACCGCCGTGATGTCGCCGCCAATCAGGCTGACGGCGTTGTCCAGTTCAGATTGGCGGCGGCCGAAGATGAAAACGCTGGCGCCTTCATCGACGAAACGCTTGGCCGTCGCCAGCCCGATACCGCTGTTGCCGCCTGTGATGACGGCGACCTTGCCTTGTAGCCTGGCCATGCAGTGCTCCACCTGATGAGTGCCCGTGGGTTACGGACCAAGGACTCAACGGTACTGAGGGAGGCACATGCCTTGTAGAGGGTGACCAAGCATGAAGGTTATTCCAGATCAGAATAGCTTGGCCTTGAGCAAGAGGATCAGGTCGGCGGGGATGCCGTTGCAATCCGCGATTCCACGAACGCAATAAAAGCCCGCGCCTTGGCGCTGGCCTGACGACCCGTGGGGAACACGGCCCACAGGTCGATAGGGGGCAGTGTCCAGTCTTGCAGCACGGGTTTCACGGTTCCGGCCTTTAGCTCGGGGGCGAACATCCATTCGGAGGAGATGGTGAGGCCCAGCCCCGCCAGCACCGCTTCACGAATACCTTCAGCCGCACTGATGCGCAGTCGCCCGCGAACGGTCACGGTGGTTTTTTCCGAGCCTTGCTGGAACGCCCACACCGCGCCACCGCCCCGTTGGTCGTAGACGACGGCTTGATGGGACGCTACATCTGCAGGTACCTGCGGCTCGCCAGCGCTTTCGAAATAGGCCGGCGTGCCGAGCACCAGGCGGCGAGACTGGGCGATTTTCCTGGCGGTCAAACCGGAGTCGACCAGGTCGCCCATCCTCAGCGCCACATCGATCCCGGCTTCGATGAGGTCCACGTTGCGGTCATCCAACACCACCTCGACCTCCAGCGACGGGTGCTCCGCGAGGAACTGCCCCAGGTGCGGCACGATATGCAGCCGTGCAAAGGTCACGGCGGCGCAAATCCGCAAACGGCCGGTGAGCGCCGTCGCGGCACCCCGCGCGGCCATGTCCGCCTCGTCGGCCTCTTCGATCGAACGTTTGGCGTGTTCGTAGAAGTTTTGTCCGGCTTCGGTGGGCGTCAGGCCGTGGGTCGAACGCAACAGCAGGCGCACACCCAGCCGCTCTTCGAGCTGGGCGATGGCTTTTGAAATCGCCGGCTGCCCCACGTGAAGCTGGCGTGCCGCACCGGAAAACGAACCGGTTTCGATGACGCGTACCAGGGCTTCCATGGCAGCCAGTCGATTCATGACGGGTTACTCCACGGTCACCGACTTCGCCAGGTTGCGCGGCTGGTCGACGTCGGTGCCTTTGAGCACGGCGACGTAGTACGACAGCAACTGCAGCGGGATGGTGTAGAGGATCGGCGACAAGGTGTCGTGGATGTGCGGCATGTTGATAACGTGGGTGCCTTCACCGTTGGTCATGCCAGCTTTTTCGTCGGCGAACACGATCAATTGGCCGCCACGGGCGCGCACTTCCTGCAGGTTCGACTTGAGCTTCTCCAGCAGTTCGTTGTTAGGCGCAACGGTGACCACCGGCATGTCGTCATCCACCAGGGCCAGTGGGCCGTGTTTCAGCTCGCCGGCCGGGTAGGCTTCGGCGTGGATGTACGAAATTTCCTTGAGTTTGAGCGAACCTTCCATCGCCACCGGGTACTGCGCGCCACGGCCGAGGAACAGGGTGTGGTTCTTGTCGGCAAACAGCTCGGCGACTTTTTCCACGGTGCTGTCCATCGCCAGGGCTTCGCCCAGACGGGTCGGCAAACGACGCAGTTCTTCTACCAGCGTGGCTTCGACGCCCTCGGCGAGGGTGCCGCGCACTTGGCCCAGGGACAAGGTCAGCAGCAGCAGGCCGACCAACTGGGTGGTGAAGGCCTTGGTGGACGCTACGCCGATTTCGCGACCGGCCTGGGTCAGCAGGGTCAGGTCGGATTCACGCACCAGCGAGCTGATGCTGACGTTGCAGATCGCCAGGCTGCCGAGGAAACCCAGCTCCTTGGCATTGCGCAGCGCGGCCAGGGTGTCGGCGGTTTCGCCGGACTGGGAGATGGTCACAAACAGGGTGTCAGGCTGCACCACCACCTTGCGGTAGCGGAACTCACTGGCGACTTCGACCTGGCACGGGATACCGGCCAGTTCTTCCAGCCAGTAACGCGCAACCATCCCGGCGTGGTAGCTGGTGCCGCAGGCAACGATCTGCACATTGCGTACTTTGGCGAACAGCTCGGCGGCTTGCGGGCCGAAGGCATTGACCAGCACCTGGTTCTGGCTCAGGCGACCTTCGAGGGTGCGTTGCACCACGGAAGGCTGCTCGTGGATTTCCTTGAGCATGAAGTGGCGGAACTCGCCCTTGTCGGCAGCCTCGGCACCGTCACGGTATTGCACGGCTTCGCGCTCGACGGAATTGCCGTTGACGTCCCAGATCTGCACGCTTTCACGGCGGATGTCGGCAATGTCGCCTTCTTCCAGGTACATGAAGCGGTCAGTGACCTGGCGCAGGGCCAGTTGGTCGGATGCGAGGAAGTTTTCCCCCAGGCCCAGGCCGATCACCAGCGGGCTGCCACTGCGGGCGGCAACCACGCGGTCGGGTTGGCTGGCGGACACGACGGCCAGGCCGTAGGCACCGTGCAGTTCCTTCACGGTGGCTTTCAGGGCCACGGTCAGGTCGCCCAGGGTCTTGAGCTTGTGGTTCAGCAGGTGAGCGATGACTTCGGTGTCGGTGTCCGAGGTGAACGCGTAGCCCAAGCCCTTGAGTTGTTCACGCAGTACTTCGTGGTTCTCGATGATGCCGTTATGCACCACGGCCAAGTCGCCGGAGAAATGCGGGTGGGCGTTACGCTCGCAGGGCGCACCGTGGGTGGCCCAACGGGTGTGGGCGATGCCCAAACGGCCCACCAACGGCTCGCCGGCCAGGGCCTGTTCCAACTCGCTGACCTTGCCCGGGCGACGCATGCGCTCAAGCTTGCCGGCGTTGGTAAATACGGCCACGCCGGCGCTGTCGTAGCCGCGGTATTCGAGGCGCTTGAGGCCTTCGAGCAGGATGGCGGTAACGTTGCGTTCAGCGACTGCGCCTACAATTCCACACATGGTGTTTCTCCTAGATGATTGCCGCGCATATCAGCGTAATGCCGCGGGCTTGGATCTGGTCGCGGGCCTCAAGCGGCAGGCGATCATCGGTAATAAGGGTATGGACGCTGCTCCAGGGCAGTTCCAGGTTGGGAATCTTGCGGCCGATCTTGTCGGATTCGACCATCACCACCACTTCACGGGCGACCTCAGCCATCACACGGCTCAGGCCCAACAGTTCGTTGAAGGTGGTGGTACCACGCTGCAGGTCGATGCCGTCGGCGCCGATGAACAGTTGATCAAAGTCGTAGGAACGCAGCACCTGCTCGGCAACCTGGCCCTGGAACGAGTCCGAATGCGGGTCCCAGGTGCCGCCGGTCATCAGCAGCACCGGTTCGTGCTCCAACTCACTCAAGGCGCTGGCCACATGCAGGGAGTTGGTCATCACCACCAGGCCAGGCTGGTGGCCCAACTCCGGGATCATGGCGGCGGTGGTGCTGCCGCTGTCGATGATGATGCGGGCGTGCTCACGCAAGCGCATCACGGCGGCACGGGCGATGGCGCGCTTGTACACCGAGATGGGCTGGGCGGCGTCACCCACCAGTTCCTGGGGCATGGTGATTGCACCGCCGTAGCGGCGCAGCAACAGACCATTGCTTTCGAGGGCAGCCAAGTCCTTACGGATGGTGACTTCCGAGGTTTCGAAACGCTTGGCCAATTCGTCCACGCTGACTTCGCCCTGTTCATTGAGCAAAGTCAGAATGTTGTGGCGCCGTTGGGGTGTATTTCGTTTCGACATGGTGATTATAAGTTTCGTTTCGAAAGATAACGAAGGCAATAAAAACCTATTGGCGAAAGATCGTCAAGCAGGGCGAGCAAATTTTTTGGGTCATCACAAACCAAATGTGGGAGCTGGCTTGCCTGCGATGGCGGAGTGTCAGGCGACACCCATCTTGGATGTCAGACCGCTATCGCAGGCAAGCCAGCTCCCACAGGGAACCGCACTAGGCCATAGAGCTGTGGATAACTCAGCTCTTTTTGATTTTGACCGGGCGTTTCCAGCCGTCGATGTTGCGCTGGCGGGCACGGGCCACGCCGAGCTGCAAGTTATCCACATCCACGTTGATGGTTGAGCCGGCCGCCGTAGTGGCGCCGTCGCCTACTTTCACCGGAGCGACCAACGAGTTGTTGGAGCCGATGAACACGTCTTCGCCCAATACGGTCTGGTGCTTGTTGGCCCCATCGTAGTTGCAGGTGATGGTACCCGCGCCAATGTTGGTGCGCGCGCCAACCACAGCATCCCCCAGGTAGGTCAAATGACCGGCCTTGGCGCCCTCGCCCAGGTGGGCGTTTTTCAGTTCGACAAAGTTACCCACATGGGCCTTGGCCTCCAGCACGCTGCCAGGGCGCAGGCGTGCAAACGGGCCGGCATCGCTGCCCTCGCCCATCACGGCACCTTCCAGGTGGCTGTTGGCTTTGACCACCACGCCTTTGCGCAGGGTGCTGTCCTTGATCACGCAGTTAGGCCCGATCACCACGTCGTCTTCGATGATCACGCGGCCTTCGAGGATCACGTTGATATCGATCAGCACGTCACGGCCGACGGTGACTTCGCCGCGTACATCAAAGCGAGCCGGGTCGCGCAGGGTTACGCCCTGAGCCATCAGGCGGCGGCCTTCACGCAGCTGGTAGTGACGCTCAAGCTCCGCAAGCTGCTTGCGGTCGTTGGCGCCCTGCACTTCCATCGGGTCGTGGGGCTGTTCCGTGGCAACCAGCAGGCCATCGCTCACGGCCATCTCGATGACGTCAGTGAGGTAGTACTCGCCCTGGGCGTTGTTGTTGGACAGGCGGCTCATCCAGTCGGCGAGCTTGTTGCCAGGCACCGCCATAATGCCGGTGTTGCCTTCGGTGATGGCGCGCTGGGCTTCGCTGGCATCTTTGTGCTCGACGATGGCGGCAACCTTTCCGCTGGCGTCACGCACGATGCGACCGTAGCCGGTGGGGTCATCCAGCTCTACGGTGAGTAGGCCCATTTGGCCAGGCACCACGTGCTTGAGCAGGCGCTGCAAGGTTTCGACTTCGATCAGCGGCACATCGCCGTAGAGGATCAGCACGGTGTCGGCGGTAATAAATGGCACGGCTTGCGCAGTGGCGTGGCCGGTGCCGAGTTGTTTGTCTTGCAATACGAAATTCAGGTCGTCGGCCGCCAGGCGTTCACGCACCACATCGGCACCGTGGCCGATCACCACGTGGATGCGCTGTGGATCAAGTTGCCGGGCGCTGTGGATAACGTGGCCCAGCATGGAATTGCCGGCAACCGGGTGCAGCACCTTGGGCAGGGCTGAACGCATGCGGGTGCCCTGGCCTGCGGCGAGAATGACGATTTCAAGAGACATGAATGGCTACCAATCCTGGGCGGTCCGTCTTCAGACCAGAGAAGTGTTTTGCTGAAAAAGAAAAAGGGTAGCCGAGGCTACCCTTTTTAATCAATCGCGCTTGAAGCATGACGGCGTGGCCGCTTACTTCTTGCGGATCTGCTGGAGCGTGCGCAGCTGGGCTGCAGCCTCGGCCAGACGTACAGCAGCAGCGCTGTAGTCGAAGTCCGCACCCTTTTCGTTCAGGGCCTTCTCAGCAGCCTTGACGGCTTCCTGAGCGGAGGCTTCATCCAGGTCGCCAGCACGTTGCACGGTGTCGGCAAGTACCTTGACCATGTTCGGCTGAACCTCGAGGAAACCACCGGAGATGTAAAACACCTCCTTGTCCCCGCCTTGCTTGGTCAGAGTGATCGGACCTGGCTTCAAGCTGGTGATCAGCGGTGCGTGGCCCATGGCAATACCAAGGTCACCCAGTTCGCCGTGTGCAATCACCATCTCTACCAGACCGGAGAAAATTTCCCCTTCCGCGCTGACGATATCGCAATGGACTGTCATAGCCATCTGATTGCCTCAACCTGATGAGCGCCCGTTTCCGGGCGCTTGGATTACAGTTTCTTGGCTTTCTCGATCGCTTCTTCGATGCCGCCGACCATGTAGAACGCTTGTTCTGGCAGGTGGTCGTAGTCACCGTTGAGGATGCCTTTGAAGCCAGCAATGGTGTCTTTCAGGGAAACGTATTTACCCGAGGCACCGGTGAAGACTTCAGCCACGAAGAACGGCTGCGACAAGAAACGCTGGATCTTACGAGCACGGTTTACCAACTGCTTGTCGGCTTCCGACAGCTCGTCCATACCCAGGATCGCAATGATGTCCTTCAGTTCTTTGTAACGCTGCAGCACGTACTGAACGCCGCGAGCGGTGTCGTAGTGCTCCTGGCCGATCACGTTCGGGTCCAGCTGGCGCGAAGTCGAGTCGAGTGGATCGACCGCTGGGTAGATACCCAGGGAAGCGATGTCACGGGACAGTACGACGGTGGCGTCCAAGTGGGCGAAGGTGGTCGCAGGCGACGGGTCAGTCAAGTCATCCGCAGGTACGTATACCGCTTGGATCGAGGTGATCGAACCTTCTTTGGTCGAAGTGATACGTTCTTGCAGAACGCCCATCTCTTCGGCCAGGGTCGGCTGGTAACCTACTGCCGAAGGCATACGGCCCAGCAGTGCGGATACTTCAGTACCGGCCAGGGTGTAACGGTAGATGTTGTCGACGAACAGCAGAACGTCGTTACCTTCGTCACGGAACTTCTCGGCCATGGTCAGGCCAGTCAGTGCTACGCGCAGACGGTTTCCCGGCGGCTCGTTCATCTGACCGTAAACCAGTGCCACTTTGTCCAGAACGTTGGAATCCTTCATCTCGTGGTAGAAGTCGTTACCCTCACGAGTACGCTCACCCACACCGGCGAACACGGAATAACCGCTGTGCTCGATGGCGATGTTACGGATCAGTTCCATCATGTTTACGGTCTTGCCTACACCGGCACCACCGAACAGACCGACTTTACCGCCCTTGGCGAACGGGCAAACCAGGTCGATAACCTTGATGCCGGTTTCCAGCAGGTCGTTGCCGCCAGCTTGCTCCGCGAACGAAGGTGCTGGACGGTGAATGCCCCAACGCTCTTCGGTGTCGATCGGGCCCGCTTCGTCAATCGGGTTGCCCAGTACGTCCATGATCCGGCCCAGGGTCGCTTTACCGACCGGTACGGAGATGGCTGCGCCAGAGTCGACAACGTCCAGACCGCGCTTCAAGCCTTCGGTGGAACCCATCGCAATGGTACGAACTACGCCGTCGCCCAGCTGCTGCTGAACTTCCAGAGTAGTTTCCGCGCCTTGTACTTTCAGCGCGTTGTAGATGCTCGGTACGCTGTCGCGTGGAAATTCCACGTCGATAACGGCGCCGATGATTTGAACGATACGTCCGCTACTCATAGCTGGATCCTCTGAATATTTGAACCGTTAAACCGCGGCAGCGCCGCCGACGATTTCCGAGATCTCTTGGGTGATCGCAGCCTGACGCGCCTTGTTGTAGATCAGCTGCAAATCGCTGATCAGATCACCGGCGTTATCGGTAGCGTTTTTCATCGCGATCATCCGCGCCGCTTGTTCAGCTGCGTTGTTCTCGACCACCGCCTGGTACACCTGCGACTCCACGTAGCGCACCATCAAGCCGTCAAGCAGCTCTTTGGCGTCTGGTTCGTAGAGGTAGTCCCAGTGGTGCTTGAGTTCCTGATCCGGAGTCGCCACCAGTGGAATCAATTGCTCCACGGTTGGCTGCTGGGTCATGGTGTTGATGAACTTGTTGGATACCACGGACAGGCGGTCAATCCGGCCTTCCAGGTAAGCATCCAGCATCACCTTCACACTGCCGATCAAATCATTGATCGACGGCTCTTCACCCAGGTGGCTGATAGCTGCAACGACGTTACCGCCGAAGTTGCGGAAAAAGGCCGCACCCTTGCTACCAACAACACACAGATCGATCTCGACGCCCTTTTCGCGGTTTACCGCCATGTCCTTGACCAGGGCCTTGAACAGGTTGGTATTCAAACCACCGCACAAACCACGGTCACTGCTCACTACCACATAACCCACACGCTTAACTTCGCGGTCGATCATGAACGGGTGGCGGTATTCCGGGTTGGCGTTGGCCAAATGCCCAATTACCTGGCGGATACGCTCCGCATAAGGACGGCTAGCAGCCATGCGCATTTGTGCCTTGCGCATTTTGCTGACCGCCACTTTTTCCATGGCGCTGGTAATTTTTTGCGTGCTTTTGATGCTCGCAATCTTACTGCGAATCTCTTTTGCGCCTGCCATGTAACACCTATCAGGTTAGCAAGCGGGAGCCTTGCGGCTCCCGCTGCGGCTTACCAGGTTTGGGTGGCCTTGAACTTCTCGATACCGGCTTTCATGCCAGCGTCGATTTCGTCATTGAAGTCACCCTTCACGTTGATCTTGGCCAACAAGTCGGCGTGATCGCGGTTGAAGTAAGCAATCAGCGCTTGTTCGAAGCTGCCGACCTTGGTGATTTCGACGTCAGTCAGGAACCCACGCTCAGCGGCATAAAGCGACAACGCCATGTCAGCGATCGACATAGGGGCGTATTGCTTCTGCTTCATCAGCTCGGTAACGCGCTGACCATGCTCAAGTTGCTTACGGGTCGCTTCGTCCAGGTCAGAAGCGAACTGGGCGAATGCCGCCAGTTCACGGTACTGAGCCAGAGCGGTACGGATACCACCGGAGAGCTTCTTGATGATCTTGGTCTGAGCGGCACCACCCACACGGGATACCGAAACACCGGCGTTCACTGCAGGGCGGATGCCCGAGTTGAACATGGCCGATTCCAGGAAGATCTGACCGTCGGTGATGGAAATCACGTTGGTCGGAACGAACGCGGAAACGTCGCCAGCCTGGGTTTCGATGATCGGCAGTGCGGTCAGGGAACCGGTTTTGCCGGTCACTGCGCCGTTGGTGAACTTCTCTACATACTCTTCCGAAACGCGGGATGCGCGCTCCAGCAGACGGGAGTGGAGATAGAACACGTCGCCTGGGTAAGCTTCACGGCCTGGTGGACGGCGCAGCAGCAGGGAAATCTGGCGGTAAGCCACTGCTTGCTTGGACAGATCGTCATAAACGATCAGCGCGTCTTCACCGCGGTCGCGGAAGTATTCGCCCATGGTGCAACCGGAGTACGGTGCCAGGAATTGCAGCGCAGGAGATTCCGAAGCACTGGCAGCCACGATGATCGTGTTGGCCAGGGCGCCGTTTTCTTCCAGCTTGCGAACCACGTTGGCGATGGTCGATTGTTTCTGACCGATGGCTACGTAGACGCAGAAAATGCCGCTGTCTTTCTGGTTGATGATCGCGTCGATCGCCAGAGCGGTCTTACCGATCTGACGGTCACCGATGATCAGCTCACGCTGGCCACGGCCGACTGGGATCATGGCATCGACAGCCTTGTAGCCAGTCTGTACAGGCTGGTCTACCGACTTACGCCAGATCACGCCTGGAGCAACTTTCTCGACCGCGTCGGTCTCGGTGTTGCCCAGTGGACCTTTACCGTCAACAGGGTTACCCAGTGCGTCGACTACGCGACCCAGCAGTTCCTTACCAACAGGAACTTCCAGGATGCGGCCTGTGCACTTGGCGCTCATGCCTTCAGCCAGACTGGTGTACGCGCCCAATACAACGGCACCTACGGAGTCTTGCTCCAGGTTGAGGGCCATACCGTAGACGCCGCCCGGAAACTCGATCATCTCGCCGTACATGACGTCGGCCAGACCGTGAATCCGCACGATGCCGTCAGATACGCTGACGACAGTGCCTTCGTTACGGGCTTGGGAGGTCACATCGAGCTTGTCGATGCGGCCCTTGATAATTTCACTTATTTCGGAAGGATTGAGTTGCTGCATTGCTCTGCTGCCCCTTCAAACTCAAGATTTCAATGCTTCGGCAAGTTTCGCGATTTTGCCGCGAATCGAGCCATCGATAACCAGGTCGCCGGCGCGAATGACAACACCCCCGATCAGGGATGCATCCTCCGCAGCATGCAGGCGCACTTCCCGGTTGAGTCGTGCACTGAGAACCTTGGCGAGTTTGTCTTGCTGTTCTTGGTTCAATGCGAAAGCACTGGTCACTTCAACGTCTACCGACTTCTCTTGCTCGGCCTTGTACAGGTCGAACAGAGCGGCGATCTCCGGCAACAGCGGGAGACGGTCGTTTTCGGCAACGACATTGATGAAGTTCTGTGCCTTCACATCAAACTTGTCGCCGCACACTTCAATAAAAGTGGCGGCCTTGTCTGCGCTCGTCAGGCGCGGGGCCTTGAGCACGCGCTGCATGGTGTCGTCTTGCGACACCGCTGCTGCCAGGCCGAGCATGGCTGACCAAGAGGCCAGCTGCTGGTGGGCCTGGGCGTGCTCGAAGGCTGCCTTGGCGTAAGGTCGGGCCAACGTGGTCAGTTCTGCCATGATCGCCCTCGCTTAAATTTCAGCAGCCAGTTTGTTAACCAGCTCCGCGTGCGCGTTTTGATCGATTGTGGCACCGAGGATCTTCTCAGCACCGCCGACCGCCAGAGCACCCAGTTGGGCACGCAGCGCGTCTTTGACGCCGTTCAGTTCCTGTTCGATCTCGGCATGAGCCGAAGCCTTCACACGGTCAGCTTCGACGCGGGCTTTTTCAACAGCCTCTTCGACGATCTGGTTACCGCGTTTCTTGGCTTGCTCAATGATTTCAGCTGCCTGTGCCTTAGCTTCGCGCAGTTGGTGACCCGCTTTCTCTTGGGCCAACTCCAGGTCGCGAGCTGCACGGGTGGCAGCGTCCAAACCGTCCGCGATCTTCTTCTGACGTTCGTGCAAAGCCGCGATGACCGGAGGCCACACGAACTTCATGCAAAACACTACAAAAATGAAGAACGCAACGGATTGGCCAATCAGGGTTGCATTAATGTTCACGCCAACACCTCGCTCATTCGTTGTCCATCACCCCAATCACTCGAAAAGTCGAGTAATTAGCCAGCGAGTTGACCAACGAAGGGGTTCGCGAAGGTGAAGAACAGAGCGATACCAACGCCGATCATGGTCACGGCGTCGAGCAGGCCGGCGACGATGAACATTTTAACTTGCAGCATTGGGACCATTTCTGGCTGACGCGCTGCGCCTTCCAGGAATTTGCCGCCCAGCAGGCCGAAACCAATGGCAGTACCCAGGGCGCCCAGGCCGATCAACAGTGCAACAGCGATAGCGGTTAGACCAACTACAGTTTCCATCTTTCCTCCCGACTTTTACGTCGTATGGTTTAGGTTTTTTAGATTTTAAAGCGGTAAAACAAATCGTTTCATAGCCCTGTTGGGCCACCTTCCCGTTTCACCGGGAAGGACATCAGACTAGTCGAGACTGGTCTTAATGGTTCTCTTCGTGCGCCATCGACAGGTAGACGATGGTCAGCATCATGAAGATGAAGGCCTGCAGGGTGATGATCAGGATGTGGAACACAGCCCACGCCCACTGCAGAACGACGCCCAGGCCGCTAAGCCAGAGCAGGCCGCTGCCGAACATCACAGCGATCAGGATGAACACCAGTTCGCCGGCATACATGTTGCCGAACAGTCGCAGGGCCAGGGAGATCGGCTTGGCGACCAGGGTCACGAACTCCAGCAGGAAGTTCACCGGGATCAGCAGCGCTTGAACGAAGATGTTCTTGCTGCCGAACGGGTGCAGGGTCAGTTCGCCGATGAAGCCGCCGATGCCCTTGACCTTGATGCTGTAGAAAATGATCAACGCGAACACCGACAGGGCCATGCCCAGGGTGGCGTTAGGGTCCGTGGTGGAAACCGCACGGAATGGAATGTGGTGATCGCCGGAGATCAGGATGGCCAACTGAGGAATCCAGTCGACCGGTACCAGGTCGACGGCGTTCATCAGGAACACCCAGACGAAGATGGTCAGTGCCAGCGGTGCAATCACCGGGCTACGGCCATGGAAGCTGTCTTTCACGCTGCCATCGACGAATTCGACCAATACTTCAACGAAGTTCTGCAAAGCACCTGGCTGACCGGAAGTCGCCTTCTTTGCCGCCATGCGGAAAATCAGGACGAAGATCAGACCCAATGCGACCGACCAGCCCAGAGTATCCAGGTGGAAAGCCCAGAAGCCCATTTCTTTGGCTTCTGCTGCGGAGTGGGCAAAGCCCCAGCCGCCATTGGGTAGCTGACCGAAGGTCAGGTTCTGCAAGTGGTGCTGGATATAGCCCGAAGCGGTTGTTTCTGCCATGGTTGCCTCAAACGCCCTAAGGTCTCGAAAGTCTTGTTTTCATTAGCAGGGGAGCGAACCAGCTGACCAGTTGGGTCAACACGAAGACGCCGAATACAGCCAGCGGCGCCAATGGCTTCACACCTGCAAAGGTCAGTGCAAACAGCACTGCCGTCAAAATCAGTTTCCCCGCCTCGCCGGCATAAAAAGACCGGACGATAGCCTGGGCTGCTCGGGCGCCGGAAAACCGAAAGGCCCTGTGAGCAAAATACATATTGGGCAGCAAGGCTATCAGGCCTCCGCAGAGTCCTGAATATCCGGCAACGACTCCATGCCAATACCAAAGCGCCAATGCGGCGATCAGCAAAATGACAAATTGAGCCAATAAAACCGGAAAAACGGCCAAGCGATGGAACGGCAACGTGTTTGGCGTGCGGGTTTCCATCACTCTTGCTCCTCAATGGTCGGCTGCCGGAAATCAATAACTTGGCATAATTTGTGCCGACAAAATGCGCGCAGAGTATAGGGGCGGTTCAGCCCCTATTCAACTGTCGGGTAGTGTTTTCCGATCGCGCGCTACATAAGCAAATGTTTCAACGGATGTGGGCAAGGACGCCCTGAAGCTCGTCGAGTGAGTTATATCCGATCACCAATTGCCCTTTGCCCTTCTTGCCGTGGCGAATTTGCACCGCAGAGCCTAGGCGCTCGGCCAGGCGCTGCTCGAGACGCGCGATATCCGGATCAGGTTTGGCCGTTTCGACCGGTGCAGGTTTGCCGCTGAGCCACTGGCGAACCAGCGCTTCAGTCTGACGAACGGTGAGCCCCCGTGCGACAACGTGTCGCGCCCCTTCAACCTGTTGATTTTCGGGCAAACCGAGCAAAGCACGGGCATGGCCCATTTCCAGGTCGCCGTGGGACAACATGGTCTTGATGACTTCCGGCAGTGCGATCAGGCGCAGCAGGTTGGATACGGTCACGCGGGATTTACCCACCGCCTCGGCCACTTGTTGCTGGGTCAGCTGGAATTCCTGCTGCAGCCGCTGCAACGCAATCGCTTCTTCGATCGGGTTGAGGTCTTCACGCTGGATGTTCTCGATCAACGCCATGGCGATGGCGGTTTCATCCGGCACGTCGCGCACCATGGCCGGAATGGTTTCCTTGCCGGCCTGCTGGCTAGCGCGCCAGCGACGTTCACCGGCGATGATCTCGAAGCGCCCGCCACCGATCGGGCGGACCACGATCGGCTGCATCACGCCCTGAGCCTTGATCGAATTGGCCAGTTCTTCCAGCGCCTGGGGGTCCATGTCCCGGCGTGGCTGGTATTTGCCACGCTGGATCAGGTCCAGGGGCAGGTGCTGCAACTCGCGCTCGTCGGCCTGCACCGCTTGTTCTTCAAGCGATGTGACGGTCGGACCACTCAGCAGTGCATCCAGTCCACGTCCGAGACCTCGTTTCTTGACGGCCATGGGGATTCCTTAAGTTGGCTGGGCAGCAGCGGTGCGTGAGTTGCGGCGTTGGCGACGAACCATCTCGCCGGCAAGGGCCAGGTAGGCTAGTGCGCCACGGGATTGTTTGTCATACGCCAGCGCCGGCATGCCGTAACTGGGCGCTTCGGCCAAACGGATGTTGCGTGGGATCACTGTGTCGTACAACTGGTCGCCAAAGTGTTCCTTGAGCTGCGCCGACACATCGTTCATGAGGCTCAGGCGCGGATCGAACATGGTGCGCAAAAGACCTTCGATCTGCAGGTTCGGGTTGAGCAACTCGGCGATACGCTTGATGTTATCCACAAGGTCGCTCAACCCTTCCAGTGCGTAGTACTCGCACTGCATAGGGATAATCACCCCATCGGCGGCCACCAGCGCATTGAGCGTGAGCATCGACAGCGACGGCGGGCAGTCGATCAAAATGTAATCGTAATTCTCGCGGATCGGCGCCAAAGCGCTGCGCAGACGGCTTTCTTTCATCTGCATTTCCAGCAACACCACTTCCGCCGCGGTCAAATCGCGGTTGGCCGGCAGCAGTTGATAACCACCGTGCTCGGAGTAGTGCATGGCCTGGGCCAGGTCGCACTCGCCAATCAGCAAGTCGTAGACCGAGTTTTCCAGGCCGTGTTTATCCACACCGCTACCCATGGTGGCGTTGCCCTGTGGATCAAGATCGATCAACAGCACCCGGCGCTTGGTAGCGACCAGGGATGCTGCGAGGTTGATGCAGGTGGTGGTTTTACCCACGCCACCTTTCTGGTTCGCTATCGCGAATACCTTAGCCATTCTTGCTTGTGTTCCCAATCATGCCGTGCGGCGCAGTATCAGCAGATGGCGTTGGCCTTGGCAACCGGGTACGGCCAAGGCGTGTTCGCTATCGAGGTGGAAGTCTGCCGGCAATGCTAACAGCTCATCGCTTGGATGGACGCCCTTCATTGCCAGCCAGCGGGTGTCACGGTCGCCCAGGTGGCGAGTCCAGTTGCTGAAGTTCTCCATGCTGCTGAACGCCCGGGAAACAATTCCGTTAAAGGGCAATTCAGGCGTGAAGGCTTCGACGCGACTGTGGATAACTTGCAGGTTATCCAGCTTGAGTTCGAGTTTGACCTGGGTCAGGAAGCGGGTTTTCTTGCCGTTGCTGTCCAGGCAGGTCACTTGCGACTCCGGAAACAGGATCGCCAGTGGGATACCCGGCATGCCGCCGCCACTGCCGACGTCGAGCCAGCGGCCGTTTTCGATGAATGGCATCACGCTCAAACTGTCGAGCAAGTGACGGGACACCATTTCGTCCGGATCACGCACGGCGGTCAGGTTGTAGGCCTTGTTCCATTTGATCAACAGGGCCAGGTAGCCCAGCAGCAGTTCGTGCTGGGCTGCAGTCAGTTCAACGCCCAATTGGCGCGCACCTGTGGATAACTCTTCGGCGTGTTGCGAGGTGACCAACGAACTCAAGCGCTTTGCTCCAACTGACGGCCCGCGCCGCGTTTTTTCAAATGGATCATCAACAGCGAAATCGCTGCCGGGGTGACGCCGGGAATACGGGAAGCCTGGCCCAAAGTTTCAGGGCGAGTTATCCCCAGCTTGCTTTGAATCTCTTTCGACAACCCGGAAATCCCGGTGTAGTCGATATCCGCAGGCAGCTTGGTGTCTTCACTGGCGCGCAGGCGAGCAATTTCATCCTGTTGGCGATCAATGTAACCGGCGTATTTGGTCTTGATTTCGACCTGTTCCGCGACCTGTGGATCTTGCGCGCCATTGCCTGTCACTTCGACCAGACCAACGTAGTCGATTTCCGGACGGGACAGCAGGTTCAGCAAGTTGTATTCGTGAGTCAGCGGCGTGCCGAATTTTTCGGCAATCGCATCGCCCTGCTCCGTACCGGGGCGAACCCAGGTGCTTTTCAAGCGTTGCTCTTCCAGCTCGATGCTTTCGCGTTTTTTGCAGAAGGCCGCCCAGCGCACGTCGTCGACCAAGCCCAGCTCACGGCCTTTTTCGGTCAGACGCAGGTCGGCGTTGTCTTCGCGCAGGATCAGACGGTATTCCGCCCGGGAAGTGAACATCCGGTACGGTTCCTGGGTACCCAGAGTAATCAGGTCGTCGACCAACACGCCGATGTACGCTTCATCGCGACGCGGACACCAGCTGTCTTTGCCCTGGGCGCGCAGTGCTGCGTTGGTCCCGGCCAGCAAACCTTGGGCGCCGGCTTCTTCGTAACCGGTGGTGCCGTTGATTTGCCCGGCAAAGAACAGGCCGCCGATCACTTTGGTTTCCAGGCTGTACTTCAGGTCACGCGGGTCGAAGTAGTCGTACTCGATGGCGTAGCCCGGGCGCACGATGTGAGCATTTTCCATACCGCGAATCGACTGCACGATCTGGATTTGCACGTCGAACGGCAGGGAAGTGGAAATCCCGTTCGGGTACAGCTCGTGGGTGGTCAAGCCTTCGGGTTCGATGAAGACCTGGTGGCTTTGCTTGTCGGCAAAGCGGTGGATCTTGTCTTCAATCGACGGGCAATAACGTGGGCCAATACCTTCGATCACCCCGGAATACATCGGCGAACGGTCGAGGTTCGCAGCGATGATTTCGTGGGTGCGGGCGTTGGTGTGGGTAATCCAGCAACTGACCTGTTTCGGGTGTTGTTCTTTGGAGCCCATGAACGACATCACAGGGATAGGCGTATCACCGGCTTGCTCGGTCATTACCGAAAAGTCCACAGAACGTCCGTCGATACGCGGCGGGGTCCCGGTTTTCAGGCGGCCGACACGCAGCGGCAATTCACGCAGGCGTTTTGCCAGGGCAATCGATGGCGGATCACCGGCGCGGCCGCCGGAATAGTTCTGCATACCGATGTGGATAAGTCCGCCGAGGAACGTACCGGTGGTCAACACCACGGATTCTGCAAAGAAACGCAGGCCCATCTGGGTCACAACACCGCGTACCTGATCCTGTTCGACGATCAGGTCATCCGCGGCCTGTTGAAATATCCACAGGTTCGGCTGGTTTTCCAGGGTTTCGCGCACCGCTGCCTTGTACAGGATACGGTCGGCTTGAGCCCGAGTCGCACGCACGGCCGGGCCTTTGCGGCTGTTCAGCACGCGAAATTGAATACCACCCTTGTCGGTAGCCATGGCCATCACGCCGCCGAGGGCGTCGATTTCTTTGACCAAGTGGCTTTTGCCGATCCCACCAATGGCGGGGTTGCAACTCATTGCACCGAGGGTTTCCACGTTATGCGTCAGCAACAGGGTTTTTACGCCCATGCGTGCTGACGCCAGTGCTGCCTCGGTACCGGCATGACCGCCGCCGATGACGATCACTTCAAAACGGGAAGGGAAATCCACCACGCACCTCGTGCCTGCTTATGTAGGTAATCAGGAATTGTTTGTTGAAAGGGTTTTAGAGCTTTGGCGGCAAGTATAGGGACTTAGCCCTTCCTAAAGAACCCTTTGCACAAAATTTAACCAGCTGTGGATGAATCACAGACAATAGAAATTAAAAGAGAGAAATTTATTAAATCTTTGTTTTTATGTTTATTTATACTGACCTACCTTTCTGTGGATAGATTTACACAAGCCTCGATTTACGTGATGTACAGCGATTCAAAAGTCTGTGGTCATGTGCCAATGAGGCCCTTGGATAAGTGCTTTAAGCCTGTGGATGAAAGAGGTGGTTATCCACAGACGGGTTTTTACTCAGGTTTCAGGCCCTGTTATCAACTGGGCACAGAGGCGGTTATTCACAGGGCTTAATCCACAGAAATCCACTTCTCGGGGCAAATTGCGTCCACGCCAATGCCTCCAAAGTCTTGGTGATAGAAGGAAAATTCGTGAGGTGTCGGGCGAAAGGGGGAAAACAGACAGGCACGAATGGCCTGTCTGTGGATAACGGAAGGTTATTTACCGATGCAAAAGCTGGAAAAGATTCGACCGAGCAGGTCATCAGAGCTGAATGCCCCGGTGATTTCCCCTAACAGCTGCTGTGCTTGACGCAGATCCTCGGCCAACAGCTCTCCAGCACCTGCCAGGGTCAGCTGCGCCCGACCGTGCTCCAACGCCGCGCTGGCGTGTCGCAGGGCTTCCAGGTGCCTACGACGTGCACTGAAGCTGCTTTCCGAGGTCTGTTCGTATCCCATGCAGGCCTTGAGGTGCTCTCGCAACAGCTCGAGGCCATCGCCGGCCGCCTTGGCACTTAAGCTGATGGTGACATGCCCGTCCGCACTGGTTTCCATCGCGATGACTTCACCGGTCAGGTCCGCCTTGTTGCGGATCAAGGTGACTTTGGCCGGGTCCGGCCTTTGCTCAAGAAATTCCGGCCACAATGCAAAGGGATCTACAGCCTCAGGCGCCGTGGCATCCACCACCAACAGCACGCGATCCGCTTCACCGATTGCCTTGAGAGCACGCTCCACACCAATTTTTTCCACCTGGTCATCGGTATCGCGCAAGCCGGCCGTGTCGACCACGTGCAGTGGCATGCCATCGATGTGGATATGTTCGCGCAGGATATCCCGCGTGGTGCCGGCAATCTCGGTAACGATCGCCGCTTCACGGCCCGCCAACGCGTTCAGCAGGCTGGATTTACCCGCGTTCGGCCTGCCGGCAATCACTACCGTCATACCGTCACGTAACAACGCGCCCTGGCCTGCCTCGCGCAGGACGGTGGATAACTCATCACGGACCTTATCCAGCATCGTCAGGACGTGGCCATCGGCGAGAAAATCGATTTCTTCTTCCGGGAAATCGATCGCCGCCTCGACGTAGATACGCAGGCTGATCAGTTGTTCGGTCAAGTTATGCACACGCAGGGAGAATGCGCCCTGCAGTGAACGCAGTGCATTGCGCGCAGCCTGTGCGGAACTGGCTTCGATCAAGTCGGCAATCGCCTCAGCCTGGGCCAGGTCGAGCTTGTCATTCAGGAAAGCCCGCTCGCTGAATTCCCCAGGGCGTGCCAGGCGGCAACCCAATTGCAGGCAGCGCTGCAACAACATATCCAGCACCACCGGACCACCGTGGCCCTGCAGTTCCAGAACATCCTCACCCGTAAACGAGTTAGGTCCCGGGAAATAGAGGGCCAGGCCCTCGTCCAACACGCTTTCGTCGGCATCCAGAAACGGGCCGTAATGGGCATAACGTGGCTTCAGCTCGCGGCCACTGATGGCCATGGCTGCCACGCTCGCAAGCGGTCCGGAAATACGAACGATACCGACACCGCCGCGACCTTGAGCGGTAGCGACAGCAGCGATGGTTTCACGAGGAGCGCTCATCAGCAGGTTCCAGAACAAAAGTGACGGAAAGCAAAACGCCCCACTAGGGGGCGTCTTGAGTGGTTATCCACAGAGTAAATTACGCCGCAGCTTTTTTGGTAGCCGCTTCGATTTTACGTGTGATGTACCACTGTTGAGAGATCGACAACACGTTGTTGACCACCCAGTACAGCACCAGACCAGCAGGGAACCACAGGAAGAAGAAGGTGAAGATGATTGGCATCATTTTCATGACCTTGGCCTGCATCGGATCCGGCGGAGTCGGGTTCAGTCGCTGCTGGATGAACATGGTTGCGCCCATGATGATCGGCAGGATAAAGAACGGGTCTTTGATCGACAGGTCAGTTATCCACAGCATGAACGGAGCCTGGCGCATTTCCACGCTTTCCAGGAGTACCCAGTAAAGCGAGAGGAACACCGGCATCTGTACGAGAATCGGCAAGCAACCGCCCAACGGGTTGATCTTCTCTTTCTTGTACAGCTCCATCATGGCCTGCGACATTTTCTGCCGGTCATCACCATGTTGTTCTTTCAGAGCCGCCAGTTTCGGAGCCACGGCACGCATGCGCGCCATCGACTTGTAGCTGGCTGCCGACAGCGGGAAGAAGATCCCTTTGATCAGCATGGTCAGGAAGATGATCGAGAAGCCCCAGTTACCCACAATGCTGTGGATGTGTTGCAGCAGCCAGAAGATCGGCTGGGCAATGAACCACAGAATGCCGTAATCCACAGTCAGTTCCAGACCTGGGGACAACTCTTTCAGCACAGCCTGGCTTTTCGGGCCGGCGTACAGGGTAGCGCTGGTTTCAGCCTTGGCGCCTGGTGCCACGGTCAACGCCGGGCCAGTAAAACCAATGATGTAGTTGCCTTGGCTGTCTTTGCGGGTTTGAACCAGGTTGGCTTCACCCTTGTTCGGGATCCAGGCGGTCACGAAGTAGTGTTGCAACCAGGCAACCCAGCCACCTTGTACGGTTTCTTTCAGCGCGCCCTTGTCGATATCTTTCATCGACACTTTTTTGTACGGCTCGCTACTTGTCCACAGGGCGGCGCCCAGGTAAGTCGCGGTGCCGGTGGCGGTGCTGGAAGAAGGATCGGCGCTGTTGTCACGCTTCAGTTGGGCAAACAGGTTGCCGGTCCATGCCTTGTCGCTTTCGTTGTCGATCAGATAAGTGACCTTCAAGTCGTACAAACCACGGGTGAAGCTGAAACGCTTGATGTAGTTGACGCCGTCGAGGCTGAATTTCAGGTCGACATTCAGCTGGTTCTGGCCATCAGCCAGTTGATAAGTCTTCTGTTCAGTCGAATAAACCGGACGACCGGTCGCACGTGCATCCGGACCGTTGGTGCCGGTCAGGCCACTTTGTGCCAGATAAATACGTTCGCCACCGTTATCGAACAGTTGGAACGGAACATCCGGGTGATCCTGGCGACGTGGATACAGCGGCAGCTTCAGCTGGGCGATATCACCACCTTGAGGGTCGATTGCCAGGTCGAGCACATCCGTTTTTACGTGGATGAGGTCTTTATTGGTGATAACCGGCGTTTCAACTGGGGTGCTGGTATCGGCATTCGCGCTGGGTACATCGGCACTGGCGGAAGCATTGTTACCCAACGGGGTGTCCGGAATAGCCGGCGCAGCCTGATTGGTAGCAACATTCTGAGTCGGCAGGGCAGCCTGGCCATAGTCCTGGTTCCAGTTAAGAACCATGACGTAGGACACGATTGCCAGGGCGACGATCAGGATCGTGCGTTTAATATCCATGATTACTCGGCCATCGAAGAAGAACGGGAGGTAGGGATAGGTGGAACCGGGTCATAACCACCGGGATTCCACGGATGACAGCGACCTAAACGACGAAAGGTCAGCCAGCCACCGCGCAGAAGACCATGATTTTCTATGGCCTCTAACGCGTAGCAAGAACAACTGGGGTAGAAACGACAGTGGTTGGCCATCAGAGGACTAATGGCGTAGCGATAAAACTGGATCGGAACGAGGGCCAGTTTACGCATCAAGGCTGTCTACCCCTACAGTTTCGGTGCTGACTGCTGGTGCTGGCTTGTGGGTACGCGCCAAACGTTTCCAGAGCTTGCCGAAATGCTGAATCAATTCGGGGTTTTCTACATCCCCCAAGCCTTTGCGCGCGACGATAACAATATCCCAACCAACCAGAGTGTCCTGGTGAAGGCGAAACGATTCGCGCATCAGACGCTTGAGGCGATTGCGCTCAACGGAGAGCTTTACGCTCTTCTTGCCAATCACCAACCCGAGACGGGGGTGATCAAGATCGTTGTTACGCGCAAGGAGCAGGAGATTTTTCCCCGGAACCTTGCCGGTGGGGGAGTCAAAGACTGCCTTGAAGTGCCGGGGGGTTAGCAGACGCTTTTCCCGACTGAAGTCCTGACTCACCACCAGTACCGGATTATCAAACTGCCAGACGCGCACGACCTTTGGCGCGGCGACGCGACAGGACTGCACGGCCGTTCTTGGTAGCCATGCGAGCACGGAAACCGTGGGTACGGGCGCGTTTGATGGTGCTTGGTTGGAAAGTACGTTTCATGGCGTTGTTACCTGGTTCGTCCACAACGGGCCGGAATGGCCCCCGTTTTAAGAGACCGGCGATTCTAGAGAAAGCAAGCCTCTAGGTCAATTTCCAACCAGCTTTTCCTTTAATTAGATCTCTATAGGCCAGGAAGCCCTTTTCTGTGTGCCTGCCTTTCATGAGACTGGGCATAGATATAAAAATAAAGAAGGAAGTTATTTAAAGCTTTTCTGTAAAGCTTATAAAAGCTAGAGAGGTCTTCACCTGTGGATAACTGCCTTTAGCCCTTATTTCATCTGCTGTACAGAGAATGACAACTACGGGGGAAAACGGTGCTCTCCCTGTGCTGCGCTGTCGGATAAGCTGTGCGTGAAATAGGTTGTTATCCACAGGCCAGTTACCCACAGACTTTCGACCCCACTTGTACAACGAGCTCAGGTGCGTTTATCCACAGAGCTTATGCACAGACCATTGGTCGTATTTTTTGTGGTTAAGGCATTGATTTTGGGTGTGCTGTGAGCAACCTACATGTGGATAAGTGGGCGTCTCGCCGCTACAATGGCGGCTGTTTTTGCCTCACCGGCTTTCAACTTAGGGGATATCCGTGTCAGTGGAACTTTGGCAGCAGTGCGTGGAGCTTTTGCGCGATGAGCTGCCTGCCCAGCAATTCAACACCTGGATCCGTCCGCTACAGGTCGAAGCCGAAGGCGACGAGTTGCGTGTCTACGCGCCGAATCGTTTTGTTCTCGATTGGGTCAACGAGAAGTACCTGAGCCGCGTTCTCGAATTGCTCGACGAACATGGCAACGGCCTCGCGCCTGCGCTTTCCTTATTAATAGGCAGCAAACGCAGTTCCGCACCTCGCGCCGCACCCAATGCACCGCTGGCTGCTGCTGCGTCGCAAGCCCAGGTAGCGACCGCTCCGGTTGCTACGGCGCCTGCCCCAGCACCTGCGGCGTCAAAATCGTCTGCGCAGAAGAATGCTCCAGAGCACGAAGAGCCGTCCCGCGACAGCTTCGACCCGATGGCCGGCGCCAGCTCACAACAGGCCCCGGTGCGTGCCGAACAACGCACGGTCCAGGTCGAAGGCGCGCTCAAGCACACCAGCTATCTGAATCGCACCTTTACCTTTGAGAATTTCGTCGAAGGTAAATCCAACCAGTTGGCCCGCGCGGCTGCCTGGCAAGTCGCCGATAACCCCAAGCACGGTTACAACCCACTCTTCCTTTATGGTGGCGTAGGCTTGGGTAAGACGCACTTGATGCACGCTGTGGGTAACCACCTATTAAAGAAGAACCCGAATGCCAAGGTCGTGTACCTGCACTCGGAACGCTTCGTGGCTGACATGGTCAAGGCCTTGCAGCTCAACGCCATCAACGAGTTCAAGCGGTTTTATCGCTCCGTTGATGCCTTGCTGATCGATGACATTCAATTCTTCGCGCGCAAGGAACGTTCCCAGGAAGAGTTCTTCCATACCTTCAACGCCCTGCTCGAAGGTGGCCAGCAGGTCATCTTGACCAGTGACCGTTACCCGAAGGAAATCGAAGGCCTGGAAGAACGTTTGAAATCCCGTTTCGGTTGGGGCCTGACCGTTGCGGTCGAGCCGCCAGAATTGGAAACCCGCGTTGCGATCCTGATGAAGAAGGCCGACCAGGCCAAAGTCGATCTGCCACACGATGCGGCATTCTTTATTGCTCAACGCATTCGCTCCAACGTGCGTGAACTGGAAGGTGCGCTCAAGCGCGTCATCGCTCACTCGCACTTCATGGGCCGCGACATCACCATCGAGCTGATTCGCGAATCCTTGAAAGACTTGTTGGCGCTGCAAGACAAGCTGGTGAGTGTGGATAACATCCAGCGCACCGTGGCCGAGTACTACAAGATCAAGATTTCCGACCTGCTGTCCAAGCGCCGTTCGCGCTCGGTCGCACGTCCTCGGCAGGTGGCCATGGCGCTCTCCAAAGAGTTGACCAACCACAGCCTGCCGGAAATCGGTGATGTGTTTGGCGGTCGCGACCACACCACGGTCTTGCACGCGTGCCGCAAGATCAACGAACTTAAGGAATCCGACGCGGATATTCGCGAGGACTACAAGAACCTGCTGCGTACACTGACTACTTGATGACACCAGCGCAGCTTATTAAGGCAAGGGACTAGACCATGCATTTCACCATTCAACGCGAAGCCCTGTTGAAACCCCTGCAACTGGTCGCAGGCGTCGTCGAGCGCCGACAGACCTTGCCGGTGCTCTCCAACGTATTGCTGGTGGTCGAAGGCCAGCAATTGTCCCTGACCGGTACCGACCTGGAAGTCGAATTGGTTGGTCGTGTGCAGCTGGAAGAACCCGCCGAACCTGGCGAGATCACCGTGCCGGCGCGCAAGCTGATGGACATCTGCAAGAGCTTGCCGAACGACGCGCTGATCGACATCAAGGTCGATGAAGCCAAATTGGTGGTCAAGGCCGGTCGCAGCCGCTTCACCTTGTCCACACTGCCGGCCAATGACTTCCCAACCGTGGAAGAAGGCCCAGGCTCTCTGACCTGCAGCCTGGAGCAAAGCAAGCTGCGCCGTTTGATCGAGCGCACCAGCTTCGCCATGGCCCAGCAGGATGTACGCTACTACCTCAACGGCATGCTGCTGGAAGTGTCCGAAGGCATTATCCGCGCTGTGGCTACAGACGGTCACCGCCTGGCGATGTGCTCGATGCGTGCTGATATTGGTCAGCCTGACCGCCACCAGGTCATCGTGCCGCGTAAAGGTATCCTGGAGCTGGCCCGCTTGCTCACTGAGCCGGAAGGCATTGTCAGCATCGTGTTGGGCCAACACCACATCCGCGCAACCACCGGCGAATTCACCTTCACTTCCAAGTTGGTCGACGGCAAGTTCCCGGACTACGAGCGCGTCCTGCCTAAAGGTGGCGACAAGCTGGTACTGGGCGATCGTCAGGCGCTGCGTGAAGCTTTCAGCCGTACTGCGATCCTGTCGAACGAAAAGTACCGCGGCATTCGCCTGCAACTGGCCAATGGTCAGCTGAAAATCCAGGCCAACAACCCGGAGCAGGAAGAAGCGGAAGAAGAAGTGGGCGTCGACTACAACGGAGGCTCGTTGGAAATCGGCTTCAACGTAAGCTACTTGCTCGACGTGCTGGGTGTGATGACCACCGAACAGGTTCGCCTGATTCTGTCCGACTCCAACAGCAGCGCGCTGGTGCAAGAATCTGATAACGACGACTCGGCTTACGTTGTCATGCCGATGCGTCTGTAATCATGCTCAGCAGAAGCTAGATGTCCCTCAGTCGCGTCTCGGTCACCGCGGTGCGCAATTTGCACCCGGTGACCTTCTCCCCCTCCCCCCGCATCAATATCCTCCACGGCGCCAACGGCAGTGGCAAAACCAGCGTGCTGGAAGCCATTCACCTGCTAGGCCTTGCCCGTTCGTTTCGCAGTGCTCGCTTGTTGCCGGTGATTCAGTACGAACAACTGGCGTGCACGGTATTCGGCCAGGTCGAATTGGCTGAAGGTGGGCACAGCGCCCTGGGGATATCCCGTGATCGTGGTGGGGAGTTTCAGATTCGTATCGATGGTCAAAACGCGCGCAGCGCGGCGCAGTTGGCAGAAATCCTGCCGCTGCAATTGATCAACCCTGACAGCTTCAGGCTGTTGGAAGGTGCGCCAAAAATCCGCAGGCAATTCCTCGATTGGGGAGTGTTCCACGTGGAACCGCGTTTCATGGCCACTTGGCAGCGCCTGCAGAAGGCCCTGCGGCAGCGGAACTCATGGCTGCGGCATGGTACACTTGACGCCGCTTCACAAGCGGCCTGGGACCGGGAACTGTGCCTGGCCAGCGACGAAATAGATGAATACCGACGCGCCTATATCAAAGCCTTGAAACCAGTCTTTGAGCAGACCTTGAGTGAGCTATTGGACCTCGAGGGGCTGACGCTGAGCTACTACCGTGGTTGGGACAAAGAGCGTGAACTGAGTGCGGTGCTTGCCACGTCCTTGCAACGGGATCAGCAAATTGGCCATACCCAGGCCGGACCCCAACGGGCTGACTTGCGCCTTAGACTCGGCGCACATAATGCTGCGGATATCTTGTCCCGCGGTCAGCAGAAGTTGGTGGTGTGTGCACTGCGTATTGCCCAGGGCCACCTGGTTAGCCAGGCTCGGCGCGGTCAGTGTATTTATCTGGTGGATGACTTGCCGTCAGAACTCGACGAGCAACACCGCCGTGCGTTATGCCGCTTGTTGGAAGACTTACGCTGCCAGGTATTTATCACCTGTGTAGACCACGAATTATTGAGGGAAGGCTGGCAGACGGAAACGCCAGTCGCTTTGTTCCACGTGGAACAGGGCCGTATCACCCAGACCCACGACCATCGGGAGTGAAGGCATGAGCGAAGAAAACACGTACGACTCGACCAGCATTAAAGTGCTGAAAGGTTTGGATGCCGTACGCAAACGTCCCGGTATGTACATCGGCGACACCGATGATGGTAGCGGTCTGCACCACATGGTGTTCGAGGTGGTCGATAACTCGATCGACGAAGCTCTGGCCGGTTACTGCGACGATATCAGCATCATCATCCACCCGGACGAGTCCATCACCGTGCGCGACAACGGTCGTGGCATTCCGGTAGACGTGCACAAAGAAGAAGGCGTTTCGGCAGCAGAGGTCATCATGACCGTGCTCCACGCTGGCGGTAAGTTCGACGATAACTCCTATAAAGTTTCTGGCGGTTTGCACGGTGTAGGTGTTTCGGTAGTAAACGCCCTCTCCGAAGAATTGGTGTTGACTGTTCGCCGTAGCGGCAAGATCTGGGAACAGACCTACGTGCACGGTGTGCCTCAAGCACCGATGGCGATTGTGGGTGACAGTGAAACCACGGGTACCCAGATTCACTTCAAGGCCTCCAGCGAGACCTTCAAGAACATCCACTTCAGCTGGGACATCCTGGCCAAGCGTATTCGTGAGCTGTCCTTCCTCAACTCCGGCGTAGGTATCGTCCTTAAAGACGAGCGCAGCGGCAAGGAAGAGCTGTTCAAGTACGAAGGTGGCTTGCGTGCGTTCGTTGAATACCTGAACACCAACAAGACTGCGGTCAACCAGGTGTTCCACTTCAACATCCAGCGTGAAGACGGCATCGGCGTAGAAATCGCCCTGCAGTGGAACGACAGCTTCAACGAGAACCTGTTGTGCTTCACCAACAACATTCCGCAGCGCGATGGCGGTACTCACTTGGTGGGTTTCCGTTCCGCACTGACGCGTAACCTGAACACCTATATCGAAGCCGAAGGCCTGGCCAAGAAGCATAAAGTTGCCACCACCGGTGACGACGCGCGCGAAGGCCTGACTGCGATTATCTCGGTTAAAGTGCCGGACCCTAAGTTCAGCTCCCAGACCAAAGACAAGCTGGTGTCTTCCGAAGTGAAGACCGCAGTGGAACAAGAGATGGGCAAGTACTTCTCTGACTTCCTGCTGGAGAACCCGAACGAAGCCAAGCTGGTTGTCGGCAAGATGATCGACGCCGCACGTGCTCGTGAAGCGGCGCGTAAAGCCCGTGAGATGACCCGCCGTAAAGGTGCGCTGGATATCGCTGGCCTGCCGGGCAAATTGGCCGACTGCCAGGAGAAGGACCCTGCCCTCTCCGAACTGTACCTGGTGGAGGGTGACTCTGCTGGCGGTTCCGCCAAGCAGGGTCGTAACCGTCGCACTCAGGCCATCCTGCCGTTGAAGGGTAAGATCCTCAACGTTGAAAAAGCCCGCTTCGACAAGATGATTTCCTCTCAGGAAGTCGGCACCTTGATCACGGCGTTGGGCTGCGGTATCGGCCGCGAAGAGTACAACATCGACAAGCTGCGCTATCACAACATCATCATCATGACCGATGCTGACGTCGACGGTTCGCACATTCGTACCCTACTGCTGACCTTCTTCTTCCGTCAGTTGCCGGAGCTGATCGAACGCGGCTACATCTACATCGCCCAGCCGCCGTTGTACAAAGTCAAAAAGGGCAAGCAAGAGCAATACATCAAAGACGACGACGCCATGGAAGAGTACATGACGCAGTCGGCCCTGGAAGATGCCAGCTTGCACCTGAACGACGAAGCCCCGGGCATTTCCGGTGAGGCGCTGGAGCGTCTGGTTAACGACTTCCGCATGGTGATGAAGACTCTCAAGCGTCTGTCGCGTCTGTATCCGCAGGAACTGACCGAGCACTTTATCTACCTGCCGGCCGTCAGCCTGGAACAGTTGGGCGATCATGCAGCAATGCAGGATTGGCTGGCCCAGTACGAAGTACGCCTGCGCACTGTCGAGAAGTCTGGCCTGGTTTACAAAGCCAGCCTGCGTGAAGACCGTGAACGTAACGTATGGCTGCCAGAGGTCGAGCTGATCTCCCACGGCCTGTCGAACTACGTCACTTTCAACCGCGACTTCTTCGGCAGTAACGACTACAAAACCGTGGTGACCCTGGGCGCGCAACTGAGCACCCTGCTGGACGACGGCGCTTACATCCAACGTGGCGAACGCAAGAAGCAGGTCAAGGAATTCAAGGAAGCCCTTGACTGGCTGATGGCCGAAAGCACCAAGCGCCACACGATCCAGCGATACAAAGGTCTGGGCGAAATGAACCCGGATCAACTGTGGGAAACCACCATGGACCCAAGCCAGCGTCGTATGCTGCGCGTGACCATCGAAGACGCCATTGGCGCAGACCAGATCTTCAACACCCTCATGGGTGATGCGGTCGAACCTCGCCGTGACTTCATCGAAAGCAACGCATTGGCGGTTTCCAACCTGGACTTCTGATCAGGCAAACCGGCAAAACAAAAAGGCCAACGCTTAGCGTTGGCCTTTTTTATTGGGTGCTCGAACAAGCATTTTTGAAATGCTCCACGTGGAACATCTTCGTTTCACCCCGGAGTCGTTGCGGCCACACTCTCCAACCGATAGCCGTATCCGTAGATCGTCAGCAGTTGCCAGCCGCGATCTGCCGTCAGCCCAAGCTTGTTACGCAGACGGTAGATGTGGGTATCCAGTGGCCGCGACGACACCATTTCCTCGTGAGTCCAGAAACGCTCGTACAGGTATTCCCGAGACAGCGGGCGTGCCAGGTTGGCAAACAAGCAGCTAGCGAGTCGATACTCGCGCTCGGTCAGGTTGATCGGTTTGCCCGCACGGGTAACGGTCAACTCGGCATCATCAAAGGTCAGGTCATTGAAACTCTGCACTTCATGAGTGTTGGTTTTTTGTAGGCCGTGGCGGCGCAAAACGGCCGAGACCCGGGCCTTCAATTCATTGGGACGGAAGGGCTTGCTGACGTAGTCATCGGCGCCGCTGTTCAATGCGGTAACGATATCGCTCTCTGCATCACGGCTCGTCAGCATGATCACTGCGGGGGGCGACTCCATGTGTTCGCGAGTCCAGCGCAACAGAGCAATGCCGGTGATATCGGGCAACTGCCAATCGAGTATCAGCAGATCAAACGTTTCCCGGCGCAGTTGGCGCAGCAGGTCTTCACCCCGTTCAAAAAAATGCAGGGACCAAGGCTGTTCCGTGGTGCTGGGGATTTGTCGCAGTGTCTGTTCAACCCGACGCAATTCCGCGGGCTCGTCATCCAGTATTGCGACACGCATGGGTGGGTCCTTTCTACTAAAAAATACGGCGGCCAACTTCGGGCTAGGCTGCTCAATTACCGGCCTTTGAATCTGAAGAATTGTGGTCAGAATTAACGGCCTTATGATTCCCTCGGTAGGCTGATATCAAAGAGCCCTTAACCTACTGAAAGACTTCAAAACCGATGTAGGAAAGATACCGGCTCCTGCCCCTGAGGAAAAGGATCAGCCGACACATGCGCTGCCGTCATCCTGTGCGCGTCGGTGTCAGATGCCTTCTGGAACCCCTAACCTTGATGAGCACCATGACCTTTTCCCCTAACCGATTGTGCTACGCCCTCTCCTCATTGCTGGGTTTGGTGGTGGGGGCGGCGCATGCTTCTGCTGTGGTTCGCCCGCCCTATATTGATGACCCATGGATGTGTCGAGCGCAGCCGCTACCGGCCGTTGTGCAGCACCTGACGGGAGAAGCCTGGAAGCTCGACACCAAGGGCCAATTACGCCCATTGCAGGAAGGCATGACGATTGATGAGAAGGAAGGCGTGAAAACCTCGGCCTCGGCGTTTGTCAGCCTGTTGCTGGGCGATGGCTCCCGGGTGGTGTTGCCGTCCAGTTCGCAGGTGCGTTTGCATATGGAGCAGAGGCAATCGATTCCCCAGGTCATCCTGGAACAGGGTCAGGCCGAGGCCTATGTGATCAAGCGGCCCAGTGAGCATGACCGGCTCCAGATCGTGACACCCGTTGGCGTGCTGGGCGTGCGCGGTACGCACTTTCGGGTGCGGGACGACGGCGAGCAATCCGTGCTTGAGGTGCTGGATGGGCAGGTAGCCGCCAACCGGGACACCCGGAAAAAACCTGATGAAGACGAAGTAAAAGTCGGTGCTCGCCAAGGCCTGCTGTTCAAGAAGCAAGGCGATCTGAACACCGTGACACTCCTGCCCGCACCCAAGTTGGTGGGTCAGGATGGGCAAAAAGGTGATGCACCTATGTGGACGTTGTACGTGCGGCCCTTACCCGGCGCCCAGCGCTATCGCGCCCAAGTCGCCACCGACCAAGCCTTTATGAACATCAAGCAGGAAAACTTTTCCAGCGAGCCGAAAATGAGCTTCACTGGGCTCAAAGCATCGTTCTATCACGTGCGATTGTCGGCTTACGACGAACAGGGCCTGGAGGGAGAAACCGGGGTTTATGACATCTTCTACTATCCGCCCGCAACGCAGGCCAAGGCCTCTGGTGGCTAATCAATGATGCTCTGGCGCAAGGCCGAGAAACGCCAACCCACCCATGCACAGCGCCTGTTCCACGGTTTGGTCCGTGAGTGGCTGTGGATAGGCTTGCTGCTCTTGCCTATCACTGCTTACCTGTCGCTCAGCCCAGGACTGGCGCTGAACAACCCGCTGTATGACAGCCTGCGCCGCCTCACCCCGCTGCCGGTAGACCCGCGCATCCTGTTGGTCACCATTGATGACAAGAGTTTGAAAGACCTCGGCCGATGGCCCTGGCCGCGCAGCCTGCACGCAGACCTGATCGACCGCCTGAATGCTGCACAGCCCGCAGCCATCCTGTTCGATGTGATTTTCAGCGAGCCCGGTGAGCCGGCCAATGATCGGCGTCTTGCCCAATCAGTGTGCGAGGCCGGTAACGTGTTGCTGCCGCTGTTGCGTGAAGACGCCACCCGCTACAGCCAGCCCGGCGCACAACTACTGCCGCTGCTCAAATGTGCCAAGGGCGTAGGGCATATCAATGTCGAGGCCGACAGTGACGGTGTGGTGCGCAACCTGTACATGCGTGAAGGCCCACCTGATGACACCACGCCGCAACTGGCGTGGATGGCGTACACGCTGAGTGGCCAGGCGGACGAGATGCCTGGTGAGGCGCTGGAGCCGATCAGTGCGCACTGGCACCGTGAACACGCCATACGTATTCCGTTCATTGGTGCCCATACGCACTTTCCGAGTGTGTCCTACGCCAGCGTCCTACGGGGTGAGGTGCCTGCTGAGCAACTGCGTGATCGGCTGATTCTTGTCGGTGCCACGGCGTCTGGCATGGGCGATCGTTTTGTCACCCCGCTCTCTTCTACCGTCGGTACCACGGCTGGGGTAGAGATCCAGGCGAACGTCCTCAATGGACTGCTTCAAGGCCGAAGCATCGTCGACCTTCCCGGTTGGCTGGCTGCGTTGATGGCGACTTCAGGGGTGGCGTTGCTGCTGGGTCTATTGCTCTACCGGCCGCGTTACGCCCTGTGGATGACCCTGGGCTGCATGGCTGCTGCGTTGCTGGGCTCTTGGGCTTTGCTGCGCCTGGGTCATTGGTGGTCGCCTGCGGCGTGCCTGATTGGCCTTTTGCTCAGCTACCTGATCTGGAACTGGCGCCGCCTCAGTGTGATCCTTGCCTACTTCGGCTGGGAACTGGCTAGGTTGGATAACGAACCCAAAGTGCTGCCTGAGCGCCGCAGGGCACCCGCCAGCAAAGGCGACGTGCTGCAAGCGCGTATCTTTGCCCTGGAGCAAGCCGTAAGCCGTACACGGGATACCCGGCGCTTCATGGCTGACGGCCTGGAATGCCTGCCGGTGGCCACCCTGATTACCGACCCCCAAGGCAATATCTTGCTGGCCAACCGCATTGCCCGCGACGTATTTGGCCATGACTTGATCACCGCAAACCTGCTCGAAGAACTGGCCGACTTGGGCTATCCGCCGCTGCACAATGGCGTGCGCCCTGCCCTGTCAGCGTTGGAGCTGGTCGAGTTCCGGGACATCCACCAGCGCAGCCTGCGCATGGAGCTGGCCCCCATGTTGCCGGCTGACGGCGACGTCGCGCTCGGCTGGCTGCTGAGCCTTACAGACCTGAGTAAGGAACGTAACGCCCAGCAGCACCGGGAGACCATGTTGCGTTTCTTGTCCCACGACCTGCGCGCCCCCCATTCAGCGATCCTCGCGCTGCTGGATGTGCACAATGGCGAATCCCCGGTATTCGCCCAGATCGAGCAACAAGTGCGGCGGGCCTTGAGCCTTACCGAATCCTTCGTACAACTGGCCAAGGCCGAGGCTGACGGTTACCAATTCCAGCCAACCCTGTTCGCCATGTTGGTCATGGATGCCTTCGACCAGGTGGCGGTGATCGCGCAGCTCAAGGGCATTCACTTGGTCCACGACCTGGATGAGGCCGACGAGGGCATGATCCTGGCCGACCAATCGTTGCTGACCCGGGCGTTATTCAACGTACTGGAGAATGCGATCAAATATTCCCCCTCCGGCACCACCGTTCGGTTGAGCCACGCCAGCGTGCAGGGATGGCTTGAGTGCCGCATCAGCGACCAGGGGCCCGGGATCGCGCCAGCGGATCTGCCGGAGTTGTTCAGTCAATACCGACGCTTCGATTCGGCCCAGGGCAGCGAGGGGCTGGGGTTGGGCCTGACCATGGTCAAGGCCGTGCTGGAACGTCATGGCGGGCGCATTCGATGCGACAGCGAACTCGGCATAGGCACAACATTCAGCCTGCAACTGCCCTTGCTGGACGACTAAAAAACGTACTTTTCTGCTGTGCATAAAAAACCGGTCACAAGGACCGGTTTTTTAATGCTGAAAAAACTTATGCACGTTTTTCGTGATTTTATGAGCTGAAGAAATATGTAATTAAATCAGCCTGTTATGAATCAAAAAAGCCAATTCGCCAACAAACCGTACACAGGTTATCCACAGATCCTCAAACCGCCGGCGTCTCGACCACAACCGGCTCCGGCGGCAACGAACCCATGGCGCGTTGCTGGGCTTCATTCCACGCCTGGGCACGGTCATTCAGTGCCGCAATGGCGCGTGGTCCTTCACCTTCGGCGTACATCGGCTCGCCGATGACCACGGTGATGGTGCCTTCGCGTTTGGCCCAGCCGGTCTTTGGCCAAAACTTGCCAGCGTTGTGCGCAATCGGCAGCACCGGCAGGTTGGCGTTGACTGCCAGAGCCGTACCGCCGCGTGAGAACTTGCCTACGGTGCCGTAGGGAACGCGCGTACCTTCCGGGAAGATCAGTACCCAAACGTTGTCCTTGAGCAGCTCATCGCCCTTCTTGGCCACGTGCTTGAGGGCGGCCTTGGGGTTGTCGCGGTCGATGGCGATCGGCCGCAGCATGGCCATGGCCCAGCCGAAGAACGGCACGTACAACAGTTCACGCTTGAGCACCTGGCTCAGGGGTGAGAAGTAGGCCGAGAGAAAGAACGTCTCCCAGGTGCTCTGGTGGTTCGACAGAATCACGCAGGGCTGGTCCGGTACGTTTTCAGCACCCTTGACCTCGAAACGGATATTCAGGAACACCTTGGTCAGCCACAACGCGCAGCGGCACCAATAGACGTTGATAAAGCGATAGCGCGCCTTGAACGGCAGGAAGGGCGCAATAAAAAAGCTCAGGGTGCACCAGAGGAACGAACTGGTGCCCAGCAGCAGGTAAAAGAAAAAGGTTCTGATGGCCTGCAAAATCGACATGGCGGCATTTACCGTTGCGGGACGCGGCCCGCCTGCTAAAAGCGCACTCCCGAGCAATCCTTGTTCAGGAAGTCGAGGGCGGCTAGTTGTTGATAAGTTCTGCGGCAACGGCCGCCAGATCGTCAAAAATCAAGGTGCCTACCGGCAGGTTTTTCGCCTGGGTCTTTTCGCCTTTCCCGGTCTTAACCAAAACTGGCTGAGAGTCGACGGCTTTGGCCGCCTCCAAGTCACCGAGGCTGTCCCCGACGAACCATATCCCAGCCAAGGGCACCTTGTAATGTTCTGCAATGGTTTTCAACATGCCAGGCTTGGGTTTGCGGCAATCGCAGCCCTCGTCCGGCCCATGGGGACAGTACACCACCAGCCCCACCTCACCGCCCTGCTCAGCCACCAACGTGCGCAAGCGCGCGTGCATGGCGTCCAGGGTGGCGATGTCGTAGTAACCACGAGCGATGCCGGACTGGTTGGTGGCGATGGCCACCGTCCAGCCGGCTTTGCTCAACTGCGCGATAGCCTCGATCGAACCGGGCAGTGGAATCCATTCCGCCACCGACTTGATGTAAGCGTCGGAGTCGTAATTGATCACTCCGTCCCGATCGAGAATCAGCAGTTTCAACATGGTCAGCTCAGCGTCGAAATGTCAGCGATGTTGACGAACAGGCCGCGCAGGCGCGCCAGCATGGCGTAACGGTTTTTCCGCACACCGGCATCGTCGGCATTGATCATCACGGCTTCGAAAAACGCATCCACCGGCTCACGCAAGGTGGCCAGGCGTGCCAGGGCTTCGGCGTAGTTGCGTTCGGCGATCAGCGGTTTCACCGCGTTTTCTGCCTTGGCGATGGCCGAGTTCAGCGAGAACTCCTTGGCGTCGGCAAACAGGCCAGGGTCGACTTCGGCGTTGCCCAGGCCTTCGGCCTTGCTCAGCAGGTTCGACACGCGCTTGTTCACGGCGGCCAGGGCATCGGCTTCCGGCAATTTGCGGAAGGCCTGTACGGCTTGTACGCGTTGGTCGAAGTCCAGCGCCGAACCCGGCTGCAGGGCACGTACCGACAGGTACACCGACACGTCCACGCCTTCGTCTTCATAACGCGCACGCAGGCGGTCGAACACGAACTCCAGCACCTGCTCGGCCAGGCCGGCTTGCTTGACCTTGCCGCCGAACTGGCCAACCGCGAACACCACGGCCTGGGTCAGGTCGAGATCCAGCTTCTTGTCGATCAGGATGCGCAGCACACCCAGGGCGGCACGGCGCAGGGCATACGGGTCTTTGCTGCCGGTGGGCAGCATGCCGATACCGAAGATACCCACAAGCGTATCCAGCTTGTCGGCGATCGCCACTGCGGCACCGGTCAAGGTGCTTGGCAGTTCAGCGCCAGCACCACGCGGCATGTACTGCTCGTTCAGGGCCAGGGCCACATCATCCGGCTCGCCGTCGTTGAGGGCGTAGTAGTAGCCGGCAACGCCTTGCATTTCCGGGAACTCGCCGACCATCTCGGTGGCCAGGTCGCACTTGGACAGCAGGCCCGCACGCGCAGCCCATGCAGCGTCACCGCCAATGCGTGGCGCAATGTAGGCGGCCAGCTTGGAAACACGTACGGCCTTGTCGTAGACGCTGCCGAGTTTTTCCTGGAACACCACGTTCTGCAGGCGCAGGTTGAAGTCTTCCAGCTTCTGCTTCTTGTCTTGCTTGAAGAAGAACTCGGCGTCGGTCAGGCGCGGGCGAACGACTTTCTCGTTACCGGCGATGATCTGCTGCGGGTCCTTGCTCTCGATGTTGGCCACGGTGATGAAGCGCGGCAGCAACTTGCCGTCCACGTCCAGCAGGCAGAAATACTTCTGGTTGTCCTGCATGGTGGTGATCAGGGCTTCCTGCGGCACGTCGAGGAAACGTTCTTCGAACGAGCACACCAGCGGCACCGGCCATTCAACCAGGGCGGTCACTTCATCCAGCAGGCTTGGCGGCACGATGGCGGTGCCTTCCTGCAGGCGGGCCAGTTCTTCGGTGCGCTTGCTGATCAGCTCGCGACGCTCGTTCGCGTCGGCCAGCACGTAGGCAGCACGCAGGTCGGCGGCGTAGTTGGCCGGCGAAGTGATGCGTACAGCTTGCGGATGATGGAAGCGGTGACCACGGGAGTCACGACCGGCTTTCTGGGCGAGAATGGTGCAATCGATGATTTGGTCACCGAGCAGCATCACCAGCCACTGGGTCGGACGCACGAATTCTTCTTTGCGCGCACCCCAGCGCATGCGCTTGGGGATAGGCAGGTCGTTCAACGAGTCTTCAACGATGGTCGGCAGCAGGCTCGCGGTCGGTTTGCCGGTGATGACCTGGCTGAAACGCAGTTTCGGGCCGCTCTGGTCGATCTCGCTCAGCTCGACGCCACACTTCTTGGCGAAGCCCAGTGCCGCTTGAGTCGGGTTGCCTTCGGCGTCGAAAGCGGCCTGGCGCGGCGGGCCGTCGAGGTTGATGCTGCGGTCCGGCTGCTGGGTTTCCAGCGCGGTCAGCAACACCGCCAGGCGACGTGGCGCGGCGTAGACTTTTTTCGCTTCGAATTTGAGGCCAGCGGTTTGCAGGCCTTTTTCGATACCGGCCAGGAACGCGTCGGCCAGGGTATTCAGTGCCTTGGGTGGCAGCTCTTCGGTGCCCAGTTCAACCAGGAAATCTTGAGCACTCATTGTGCAGCCTCCAGCTTAGCCAACACTTCATCACGCAGGTCCGGGGTTGCCATCGGGAAGCCCAGCTTGGCGCGAGCCAGCAGGTAGGCTTGGGCGACGGAACGCGCCAGGGTGCGTACACGCAGGATGTATTGCTGGCGCGCGGTTACCGAGATGGCACGGCGGGCGTCCAGCAGGTTGAAGGTATGGGAGGCCTTCAACACCATTTCATAGCTTGGCAACGGCAGCGGCTGGTCCAATTCGATCAGGCGCTTGGCTTCGCTTTCGTAGAAGTCGAACAGTTCGAACAGCTTGTCGACGTTGGCGTGTTCGAAGTTGTAGGTGGACTGCTCCACTTCGTTCTGGTGGAACACGTCGCCGTAAGTAACCTTGCCGAACGGGCCGTCTGCCCACACCAGGTCGTAGACCGAGTCCACGCCCTGCAGGTACATGGCCAGGCGCTCCAAACCGTAGGTGATTTCGCCGGTCACCGGGTAGCACTCGATACCACCGGCCTGCTGGAAGTAAGTGAACTGCGTCACTTCCATGCCGTTGAGCCAGACTTCCCAGCCCAGGCCCCAGGCGCCCAGGGTCGGCGATTCCCAGTTGTCTTCAACAAAACGGATATCGTGGACCAGTGGGTCCAGGCCCACGTGCTTGAGCGAGCCCAGGTACAGTTCCTGGAAATTGTCCGGGTTCGGCTTCAATACCACCTGGAACTGGTAGTAGTGCTGCAGACGGTTCGGGTTTTCGCCGTAGCGGCCGTCAGTCGGGCGACGACTGGGCTGCACATAAGCGGCGTTCCAGGTTTCCGGGCCGATGGCCCGCAGGAATGTTGCGGTGTGGAAAGTGCCGGCGCCTACTTCCATATCGTAGGGCTGAAGTACCACACAACCTTGCTCGGCCCAGTATTGCTGGAGGGCGAGGATCAAGTCTTGGAAGGTACGCACGGCTGGCGTAGGCTGGCTCACGAAATTCACCTGTTACTTGGGCTGCGATTTAAAGAGCGGGAGTATACCCGATTCGGCCGCGCCACCATCCCCTGGAGCCTTATGCCACGCTGCTTTTGGTGTTCTGAAGATCCGCTGTACATGGCTTATCACGATCAGGAGTGGGGAACGCCGCTGCGCGACGCACAGGGCTTGTTCGAGTTGCTTTTGCTCGAAGGGTTCCAGGCTGGCCTTTCCTGGATCACCGTTTTACGCAAACGCGAGCATTATCGAAAGGTCTTGTTTGGTTTTGATGCGCAGCGCCTGGCGCGCTTGACCGATGACGAGATCGAAGCGCTGATGCAGGACCCGGGTATCGTGCGCAATCGCCTGAAGCTCAACGCCACCCGTCGCAATGCCGCCGCCTGGCTGGCGCTGGAGGACCCGGTAGGGTTGCTCTGGTCCTTCGTTGGCGGCAAGCCCAAGGTCAATCATTTCAAGGATCGCAGCGAAGTCCCGGCGATCACCCCCGAGGCCGAAGCCATGAGCCGTGCCTTGAAAAAAGCCGGCTTTACCTTCGTCGGCCCGACCATTTGCTACGCGTTCATGCAGGCCTCCGGCATGGTCATGGACCACACTCAGGACTGCGACCGTTACGCGGACCTGGCCAACGCCGGTTAGAATGCCGGCTTTGCGCACCACACACGATCAGGAGTGACCTGTGGAAAAGTTTAAAGGCGCCTTGCTGGTAGGCGCTCTCCGGTTGTTTGCCCTGCTGCCTTGGCGCGCCGTCCAGGCCGTCGGCACGGCGATTGGCTGGATCATGTGGAAAACCCCCAACCGCTCCCGCGACACGGTGCGGATCAACCTGTCCAAATGCTTCCCGGACATGGACCCCGTCGAGCGTGAAGCTTTAGTCGGCCGCAGCCTGATGGACATCGGCAAGTCCCTGACCGAAAGCGCCTGCGCCTGGATCTGGCCGGCCCAGCGCTCCATCGACCTGGTGCGTGAAGTCGAAGGCTTGGAAGTGCTGCACGAAGCCCTGGCCTCGGGCAAAGGCGTGGTCGGTATCACCAGCCACCTGGGCAACTGGGAAGTGCTGAACCACTTCTATTGCAGCCAGTGCAAACCGATCATTTTCTACCGTCCGCCCAAGCTCAAGGCGGTGGACGAGTTGCTGCGCAAGCAGCGCGTGCAGTTGGGCAACCGCGTGGCGGCCTCCACCAAGGAAGGCATCCTCAGCGTGATCAAGGAAGTGCGCAAAGGTGGCCAGGTGGGCATTCCCGCCGACCCGGAACCGGCTGAATCGGCCGGAATCTTCGTACCGTTCTTCGCCACCCAGGCACTCACCAGCAAGTTCGTGCCGAACATGCTGGCGGGCCACAAGGCTGTTGGCGTGTTCCTGCACGCGCTGCGGCTGCCGGACGGTTCGGGTTACAAAGTGATTTTGGAAGCAGCACCGGAAGACATGTACAGCACCGACACTGCCACGTCCTGCGCGGCGATGAGCAAGGTGGTGGAGCGTTATGTCGGCGCCTACCCAAGCCAGTACATGTGGAGCATGAAGCGCTTCAAGAAGCGCCCACCGGGTGAGGCGCGGTGGTACTGATTAACCGCTGACCTCCCTGCCAATGGAGGTCAAATGTGGGAGCTGGCTTGCCTGCGATAGCATCACCTCGGTGCAACTGACAGACCGAGTTGCTTGCATCACAGGCAAGCCAGCTCCCACAGGGGATCGCCTCAGGCCTGGCGGTCGAGTTTCTTCAGGAATACCGTCATTTCTTTTTCGGCCTGTTTATCGCCATGGGCCTGGGCCGCCACAATCCCCTGCTCCCACGCCAACCGGGCCGCTGCGCGGTCTTCCAGCCCCAACTGCGCCTTGCCCAATAGCTTCCACGCCGCCGAATATTTCGGGTCGAACTCCACGCACTTGCGCAAATGCTCCGCCGCCCTGGCGTTGTCCTTCAAATCCAGATAACCCTTGCCCAGCCCAAAGCGCAGCAGCGAATTATCCACACCCTTGGCCAGCATTTTCTCGAGTGACTCAAGCATACGAAGAACCCTGTAGGAGCCGGCTTGCCGGCGATAGCGTCATCAGAAAAAGCTCAGCCCCACGTGGAACAACTTCTCCACATCGCGGATATGTTTCTTATCCACCAGGAACAGGATCACATGGTCACCGGTTTCGATCACCGTGTCGTCGTGGGCGATGATCACCTCTTCGTCACGAATGATCGCGCCAATGGTGGTGCCCGGCGGCAAGCCGATATCGCGGATGGCCTTGCCGATCACCTTGCTCGATTTGGAGTCACCGTGGGCAATCGCCTCGATGGCCTCCGCCGCGCCACGGCGCAGGGAATGCACACTCACGATGTCGCCGCGGCGCACGTGGGCGAGCAACGTACCGATGGTGGCCAGTTGCGGGCTGATGGCGATGTCGATATCGCCGCCCTGGATCAGGTCGACATAGGCCGGGTTATTGATGATGGTCATCACCTTCTTCGCCCCGAGCCGTTTGGCCAGCAGTGACGACATGATGTTGGCTTCGTCATCGTTGGTCAGCGCCAGGAAGATATCCGCGTCGGCGATGTTTTCTTCCATCAGCAGGTCGCGGTCCGAGGCACTGCCTTGCAGTACGACAGTGCTGTCCAGCGTGTCGGACAAATGCCGGCAACGTGCCGGGCTCATCTCGATGATCTTCACCTGGTAGCGGCTTTCGATGGCCTCGGCCAAACGCTCACCGATCTGCCCACCGCCGGCGATGACGATGCGCTTGTAGGTTTCATCAAGGCGGCGCATTTCGCTCATCACGGCGCGAATATTCGCCTTGGCGGCAATGAAGAATACTTCGTCGTCGGCCTCAATCACCGTGTCGCCCTGGGGCAGGATCGGCCGGTCACGGCGGAAAATCGCCGCGACGCGGGTTTCCACATTCGGCATGTGTTCGCGCAACTGGCGCAGTTGCTGGCCGACCAGCGGGCCACCGTAGTACGCCTTCACGGCCACCAGTTGGGCCTTGCCTTCGGCGAAGTCGATCACCTGCAAGGCGCCGGGAATTTCGATCAGGCGCTTGATGTAGTGGGTAACCACCTGCTCCGGGCTGATCAGCACGTCGACCGGAATTGCGTCGTTGTCGAACAGGCCGGCGCGGGTCAAGTAGGCCGCTTCGCGCACGCGGGCGATCTTGGTCGGGGTGTGGAACAGGGTGTGGGCGACCTGGCACGCGACCATGTTGGTCTCGTCGCTGTTGGTCACCGCCACCAGCATGTCGGCGTCGTCGGCACCCGCCTGGCGCAGCACGGTCGGGAACGACGCGCGGCCTTGTACGGTGCGGATGTCCAGGCGGTCGCCGAGGTTGCGCAGGCGCTCGCTGTCGGTGTCGACCACCGTGATGTCGTTGGCTTCGCTGGCCAAATGTTCAGCCAGCGTGCCGCCGACCTGCCCTGCCCCAAGGATGATGATTTTCATCCGGTCACTCCCTTAAAACCGTTCAGCCGCGAGCGGCGGCGATCTTGATCAGTTTGGCGTAGTAGAAGCCGTCGTGGCCGCCTTCCTGGGCGAGCAATTGGCGACCGTGGGGCTGCTTGATGCCGGCCGTGGTCGCCAGGTCCAACTCGCGTGCGCCGCTGGTACGGGCAAGGAAGGCTTCGATGACCTCGGTGTTCTCGGTCGGCAGCGTGGAGCAGGTGGCGTAGAGCAGGATGCCGCCGACTTCCAGGGTTGGCCACATCGCGTCGAGCAATTCGCCTTGCAGCACAGCCAGGGCGGCGATGTCGTCGGGTTGGCGCGTGAGCTTGATGTCCGGGTGACGGCGAATCACACCGGTGGCGGAGCACGGCGCGTCCAGCAGGATGCGTTGGAAGGGTTTGCCGTCCCACCAGGTGGCGGTGTCGCGGCCGTCGGCGGCGATCAGCTCGGCGTTCAAGCCCAGGCGTGCGAGGTTCTCGCGCACGCGCACCAGGCGTTTGGCTTCCAGGTCGACCGCGACCACACCGGCGAGGTCTTTTTCGACTTCCAGGATGTGACACGTCTTACCGCCCGGCGCGCAGCAGGCGTCGAGTACTCGTTGGCCGGGCGCCAGGTCGAGCAGGTCGGCGGCGAGTTGCGCCGCTTCGTCCTGCACGCTGATCCAGCCTTCGGCAAAGCCCGGCAGGCTGCGCACATCGGTGGCGGCTTCGAGCACGATACCGTCGACGCTGTACACGCACGGCGTGGCGTTGATACCGGCGTGGGTGAGCAATTGCAGGTAGGCGTCGCGGCTGTGATGACGACGGTTGACCCGCAGGATCATCGGCGGGTGCGCATTGTTGGCGGCGCAGATGGCTTCCCATTGCTCAGGCCAGAACGCCTTCAGCGACTTCTGCAGCCAGCGCGGGTGGGCGGTGCGCACCACCGGGTCATGTTCCAGCTCGGCCAGCAGCGCTTCGCTTTCGCGCTGGGCGCGGCGCAGCACGGCATTGAGCAGGGCCTTGGCCCACGGCTTTTTCAGTTTGTCGGCGCAACCGACCGTCTCGCCGATGGCGGCGTGGGCCGGCACGCGGGTGTAAAGCAGTTGGTAGAGACCGACCAGCAACAGCGCTTCCACATCCGCATCCGCCGCCTTGAACGGTTTTTGCAGCAGCTTGGCCGCCAGCGCCGACAAGCGTGGCTGCCAACGGGCGGTGCCAAAGGCCAGGTCCTGGGTGAAACCGCGATCACGGTCTTCGACCTTGTCCAGCTGGGTGGGCAACGAACTGTTCAGCGAAGCCTTGCCGTTGAGGACGACGGCCAGAGCCTTGGCGGCGGCCAGACGTGGGTTCATTGGGCAGCACCCAAGACAGTGCCCAGGGCAAATTTCTCACGACGGCTATTGAACAAATCGCTGAAATTAAGCGCCTTGCCGCCAGGCAATTGCAGACGGCTCAGGCACAGCGCCTGTTCGCCGCAGGCCACCAACAGGCCCTCTTTGCTGGCGCCGATGATTTCACCGGGTGCGCCTTTGCCTTCTGCCAGGGTCGCGGCCAGTACTTTCAAGGCTTCGCCGTTGAGGGTGCTGTGGCAGATTGGCCACGGGTTGAAGGCGCGTACCAGGCGCTCCAGCTCCACGGCCGGGCGGCTCCAATCGATGCGTGCTTCGTCTTTGTTCAGCTTGTGGGCGTAAGTGGCCAGGCTGTCGTCCTGCACTTCGCCTTCCAGGGTGCCAGCCGCCAAGCCGGCGATGGCCTGGGTCACAGCGGGCGGGCCCAGCTCGGCGAGGCGGTCGTGCAGGCTGCCACCGGTGTCTTGGCCGGTGATCGGGGTGGTCACCTTGAGCAGCATCGGGCCGGTGTCCAAACCCGCCTCCATGCGCATCACGGTCACACCGCTTTCGCTGTCGCCGGCTTCCACGGCGCGTTGGATCGGCGCCGCACCACGCCAGCGGGGCAGCAGCGAGGCGTGGCTGTTGATGCAGCCCAGGCGCGGTATATCCAGCACCGCTTGCGGCAGGATCAGGCCATAAGCCACAACTACCAACAGATCGGGTTTCAGTGCAGCCAACTCGGCCTGGGCCTCGGCGTTGCGCAGGGTCGGCGGCTGCAGCACGGGGAGGTTGTGCTCCAGCGCCAGTTGCTTGACCGGGCTCGGCATCAGTTTTTGCCCGCGACCGGCCGGGCGATCCGGCTGGGTGTACACCGCGACGATGTCATAAGGGCTGGCAAGCAGGGCCTTGAGGTGTTCGGCGGCAAATTCGGGAGTGCCGGCAAAAACAATGCGCAGTGGCTCGGTCATGGGAGGTCTCGGTTAAAAACAGTCACAAAAGAAAAAGGCTTGCCGCAGCAAGCCTTTGGAAGAGAGGCATCAAGCTTGCTGGCGATGCTTTTTTTCCAGCTTCTTCTTGATCCGGTCACGCTTGAGCGTGGACAGGTAATCGACAAACAGCTTGCCGTTGAGGTGGTCACATTCGTGCTGGATGCACACCGCCAGCAGGCCTTCGGCGATCAGCTCGAACGGCTTGCCATCACGGTCCAGGGCCTTGATCTTCACGCGCAGCGGGCGTTCGACGTTCTCGTAGAACTCGGGCACCGACAGGCAGCCTTCCTGGTACTCACCCATCTCGTCGGTCAGCGGTTCGAACTCGGGGTTGATGTACACCATCGGTTCGCTGCGATCTTCCGACAGGTCCATGACCACGACGCGCTGATGCACGTTGACCTGGGTCGCGGCGAGGCCGATGCCCGGGGCTTCATACATTGTTTCAAACATGTCATCGACCAACTGACGAACCTTGTCGTCCACTACGGCCACCGGTTTGGCGATCGTGCGCAGGCGCGAGTCGGGGAATTCGAGGATGTTCAAAATAGCCATAAGCGTAATTGCTGCACATGTGAGGTAGAGGCAAATCGGCGTTGGGATGGACCCAGACTGCCGGTGTGAAACGCCCAAAAGCCACGAAGGCACGGGGATTTCACGCGAACGCACATAATAAAGGAGATTCACCCCATGAGGAAATCGCTACTCGTCTTGCTGCTGTGGGCCCCCTTCGCCATGGCCCTGCTGCCCCCGCCCGCCCAGCGTCTGGATCAAGCGACGCAACAGGCGATCCAACGCTTCCTGCTGCACAACCGCATTCTCGATACCCCGCAGGATTTGGACAACGCACCGTATATCGTCGCCGCAGACGCCGGCCGCGTCCTGGGCGCCCATGACGAACCCGTGCATGCCCGGGGCCAACTGGACCCGGCCCTGCCCAGCTACGGGATCTTTCGCCGGGGCAAGACCTACACCGACCCCGACACTCAGGAGCTGCTGGGTGTAAACGCCGATGACATCGGCACCGCCCGCTTTGTGACAGCAGGCGACGTCACCACCCTGGCGGTGCAGCGGGTGACACAGGAGGTGCGCCCCGGCGACCGATTGCTGAGAACCGAAGCCCCCATTGCGTTGGCAGATCTTGAAGTCGCGCAACGTGCGCCCTTCATCCAAGGAAAAATCATCGATATCCCCAAGGGCGTGACCCAGATCGGCGTGCTGGATGCCGTCACCTTGAACAAGGGCCGTCGTGATGGCCTGGTCGAAGGCCAGCTGCTTACGGTGATCAAGGCTGGCGCCACCGTACGCGACAGCCTCACGGGCGCTCCGGTGAAGCTCCCCGACGAACGCGCTGGCACCCTGCTGGTGTTTCGTACCTATGAAAAGCTCAGTTACGGCCTGGTACTCAAGGCCTCACGACCCTTGGCGGTCATGGACCGTTTCGAGACTGCCCATCAAACACAATAAATAGCCTGCTAAATAAGTTACCAACAGAGTTATCCACAGCTTGTTCCGGTCAAGGATGATCAGATGTATCCGATAAACAGCCATGAAATTTCCCCATCAGAACTGGAAGCCCGACTACGCTTGCACAGGCTGCCGGAATTGGGTCCGAAGCGTTTTCGCCTGTTGATCGAAGCGTTCGGCTCGGCCTCAAAGGCGATCAGCGCACCGGCCAGTGCCTGGCGCTCCCTCGGGTTGCCCGCGATCAGTGCAGAGGCACGGCGCAGCCATGAAATACGCGACGGTGCCAGTGCCGCATTGGCCTGGCTGGGCCGCCCGGCCCAGCATTTGCTGATGTGGGACCACCCTGACTACCCGGCACTGCTCGCTCAGATCGACGACGCGCCGCCGCTTTTATTCGTGGCCGGCAACCCCGCCATCCTCGAAAAACCGCAGTTGGCGATGGTTGGCAGCCGCCGTGCTTCTCGCCCTGGCATGGACACGGCCGCCGCGTTTTCCCGCAGCCTGGCGAGTGCCGGTTTTGTGATTACCAGCGGGTTGGCGCTGGGCATCGACGGTGCTGCCCACCAAGCGGCATTGGATGTCGGAGGGCATACCATCGGCGTGCTTGGCACCGGGCTGGAAAATTTTTATCCACAGCGCCACAGGAGACTGGCTGACGCGATGATTGCCCAGGGCAGCGCCGTGGTTTCCGAGTTTCCGCTGGATGCCGCACCCCAGGCTGGCAACTTTCCACGGCGCAATCGGATCATCAGCGGCTTGTCCCTGGGTGTGCTGGTGGTGGAGGCCAGCATGGCCAGCGGTTCGTTGATCACCGCGAAGCTGGCAGCCGAGCAAGGGCGCGAGGTGTATGCGATTCCGGGCTCCATTCATCATCCTGGGGCCAAGGGCTGCCATCAGTTGATCCGCGAGGGGGCGGTGCTGGTGGAAACCATCGAGCACATTCTTGAAGGGTTGCGCGGCTGGCAGGCGCTGTCCCGCCCGGCGCCAGTGCCGGTGACCCATCCACTGGTGGCCCTGTTGCACGCTGCGCCCCATACCAGCGAAGCCTTGGCGATGGCCAGCGGGCGGCCTTTGTCCCAGGTGTTGGCAACCCTTACGGAACTGGAGCTGGAAGGCCAGGTGATCTGTGAAAGCGGACGCTGGCTGGCGCGCTGTGCGCTTTTGTAGGGATGGGTTTTGTAACGAAGATCGGTAAACTGCGTAGAGCTTTAAGTCCGGAGAGTGAGCAATGGTCAACAGGTGGCGTGTGCTGGAAGCCGCACGAGAAATTCGCGCAGGCGCGGTGATTGCCTATCCGACCGAAGCGGTCTGGGGCCTGGGCTGCGACCCGTGGAATGAAGAAGCGGTGGACCGGTTGCTGGCGATCAAGAATCGCTCGGTGGACAAGGGCCTGATCCTGGTGGCGGACAACATCCGCCAGTTCGACTTCCTGTTCGAAGACTTCCCGGACACCTGGATCGAACGCATGGCCAGCACCTGGCCGGGGCCGAACACTTGGTTGGTGCCCCATCAAGACTTGCTGCCCGAATGGGTGACCGGTGTGCATGACACCGTGGCCCTGCGGGTCAGCGATCACCCGCTGGTGCGGGATTTGTGTTCGTTGGTCGGGCCGCTGATTTCGACGTCGGCCAACCCCCAGGGGCGGCCGTCTGCGCGCACGCGACTTCGCGTGGAGCAGTATTTCCGTGGTCAGCTTGACCTGGTATTGGGCGGCGCATTGGGTGGGCGCAAGAACCCGAGCTTGATTCGGGATTTGGCCACGGGTGAGGTGGTGCGGCCGTCTTGAGACCGAGGCGCGGCCATCGCGGGCAAGCCCGGCTCCCACATTTGACCGTGTTGTGATGAACGACACTGATCAAATGTGGGAGCGGGCTTGCCCGCGATGAGGCCCTCACAGACGCCGAAAACCCATGGTGTTAAGGCAACAGAATGGTCGACCCCGTCGTCCGCCGTCCCGACAACTCCGTCTGCGCCTTCGCCGCATCCGCCAGCGCATACCGCTGGTTGATATCGATGCGCACCTTGCCGCTCTTGATCATCGAGAACAGATCATCGGCCATCGCCTGCAGGTTTTCCGGGTTATTCGCGTAGGTCGCCAGGGTCGGGCGCGTCACATACAACGAGCCTTTCGCCGCCAGGATCCCCAGGTTCACCCCGTCGACCGCACCCGACGCATTGCCAAAACTCACCACCAACCCACGGGGTGCCACGCTGTCCAGCGAGGTCAGCCAGGTGTCTTTACCGACGCCGTCATACACCACCGGGACTTTCTTGCCGTCGGTCAATTCCAGCACGCGCTGTGCGACGTTTTCCTTGCTGTAGTCGATGGTTTCCCAGGCGCCCAGGGATTTGGCCAGCGCGGCTTTTTCCGGCGAGCTGACGGTACCGATCAGCTTCACGCCCAGCGCCTTGGCCCATTGGCAGGCCAGGGAGCCCACGCCACCGGCAGCGGCGTGGAACAGGATGGTTTCACCGCCCTTCAACTCATAGGTCTGGCGCAGCAGGTACTGCACGGTCAGGCCCTTGAGCATGGCGCCAGCGGCTTGTTCGAAGCTGATGTCGTCTGGCAGGTGCACCAGGTTGGCGGCAGGCAGCACGTGCAGTTGGCTGTAGGCTCCCAGTGGGCCACTGCCGTAGGCCACGCGGTCGCCGACCTTGAATTGGGTGACTTCGCTGCCGACCGCATCGACCACACCGGCGCCTTCTGCGCCCAGCCCCGACGGCAAGGCGGGCGGTGCGTACAGGCCGCTGCGGAAATAGGTGTCGATGAAGTTCAGGCCGATGGCCTCATTACGCACGCGAACCTGCTGTGGGCCAGGCTCCGCTGGGGTGTAGTCCACATATTCAAGGACTTCGGGGCCGCCATGGGCACTGAACTGGATACGTTTGGCCATCTGCACTTCTCCTGGGTTCGAATTCGCGTAGCCCCCTATCGGACTCCTAAGCTTGATCTTCGTCAACTGCGGCACAGCGGGGTGCGGTGGTATCCTGTGCGCCCATTTGCCGCCGACGCCCAATGGCCTCGCGTAGCTTTGCCCGATTCAAGGTGATGCCATGACTACCCGCACCGAGGCTGTAAAGGCCTACCTGCTTGACCTGCAAGACCGCATTTGCAGCGCCCTGGAAACCTTCGAGACGGACACTCGCTTTATCGAAGACGCCTGGACCCGGCCTGCCGGTGGCGGTGGTCGCACCCGCGTGATCGCAGACGGTTCGGTGATCGAAAAAGGCGGCGTTAACTTTTCCCACGTGTTTGGCAGCGGTCTCCCACCGTCTGCCAGTGCCCATCGCCCCGAGTTGGCCGGCCGTGGTTTCGAAGCCTTGGGCGTATCGCTGGTGATCCACCCGCATAACCCGCACATTCCTACTTCCCACGCCAACGTGCGCTTTTTCATCGCCGAAAAAGAAGGCGAAGAGCCGGTGTGGTGGTTCGGTGGCGGCTTCGACCTCACGCCCTACTACGGCAACGAAGAAGACTGCATTCACTGGCACCGCGTAGCCGAGCAGGCTTGTGCGCCTTTCGGCCCGGACGTGTATTCGCGCTACAAGGCCTGGTGTGACACCTACTTCCACATCAAGCACCGCAACGAACCGCGTGGCATCGGCGGCCTGTTCTTCGACGACTTGAACGAGTGGGACTTCGACACCTGCTTCGCCTTCATCCGCGCCATCGGCGACGCCTACATCGACGCCTACCTGCCGATCGTGCAGCGCCGCAAGGCCACGCCCTATACCGAGCAGCAGCGCGAGTTCCAGGAGTTCCGCCGTGGCCGCTACGTGGAATTCAACCTGGTCTACGACCGTGGCACGTTGTTCGGCCTGCAATCGGGCGGGCGCACCGAGTCGATCCTGATGTCGCTGCCGCCGCAAGTGCGCTGGAGCTACGACTGGAAAGCCGAAGCCGGCAGCGAAGAAGCACGTCTCACCGACTACTTCCTGCAAGACCGTGACTGGCTGGGCCTCGCCGCGCCTAAGGCGGCTGTCTGATGGACCGTTATGTCGTGTTCGGCAACCCCATCGGCCACAGCAAGTCGCCGCTGATCCACCGAATGTTCGCCGAGCAAACCGGCGAGCAACTGGACTACAGCACCTTGCTGGCGCCGCTGGAGGATTTCACCGGGTGTGCCCGTGCTTTTTTTGCGCAAGGCCGTGGCGCCAACGTCACCGTGCCGTTCAAGGAAGAGGCCTACCGCCTGGCCCACACCCTCACCGAACGTGCCCAACGCGCTGGCGCGGTGAACACCCTGAGCAAGCTGGCCGATGGCAGCCTGTTGGGCGATAACACCGACGGTGCCGGCCTGGTGCGCGACCTCACGGTGAATGCCGGGTTGAGCCTGCAAGGCAAACGCATCCTGTTGCTGGGCGCCGGTGGCGCGGTACGTGGCGCGCTGGAACCGTTGCTGGCCGAGCAGCCGGCTTCGCTGATCATCGCCAACCGCACCGTGGAAAAGGCCGAAATGCTCGCTGAGCTGTTCGACGACCTGGGCCCGGTGTCTGCCAGCGGTTTCGACTGGTTGCGTGAGCCGGTGGACGTGATCATCAACGCCACCTCCGCCAGCTTGTCAGGCGATGTACCGCCGATTGCAGGCAGCCTGATCGAACCGGGCAAGACCTTTTGCTACGACATGATGTACGCCAAGGAACCGACGGCGTTTTGCCGCTGGGCCACTGAACAAGGCGCAGCCGTGGCAATGGATGGCCTGGGCATGCTGGTGGAACAGGCGGCGGAAGCCTTCTTCCTGTGGCGCGGTGTGCGCCCGGAATCGGCGCCGGTGTTGGCCGAGCTGCGCCGCCAGTTGATTCAAGCCTTGTGAAGACCCCTGTGGGAGCTGGCTTGCCTGCGATAGCGGTATGTCAGGTACACGTCTGTTGGTTGACCCACCGCAATCGCAGGCAAGCCAGCTCCCACAGGTTTAACCGGGTTCAGTCTTCGAAATGGAGGGGGCACTTGTCGGCCCCTTCCAGCTTTTTCAGCTCTTCCACCACCTGTGGCCGTGCCCGCCGCAACGTCAGGCTGCGCCCCAGCCCACGCAACCGTCGCGCCTCCTGGTGCAGCATCTCCACGCCGGAGTAATCGATAAAGTTGATCTGCTGCGCCTCAATCACCACCCGCTCACCCTGCAGGCTTTGCAGGCGCACTTGCAGGTAATGGCTGGCGCCGAAGAAGATCGACCCCCCTACCCGCAGCACATCCTCATTGCCGTCACGCCATTGCTGCACGCGCGGTTGCGAGGTGCGCTTCAGGTAGAAAAACAGCGACGCCAGCACCCCGGCGTAGATTGCGGTTTGCAGCTCCAGCAGCAAGGTGGCGACGCAGGTCAGGCTCATCACCACAAACTCGGCGCGACTGACGCGGAATAAGGCGCGAATGCCGCGACGGTCCACCAGCCCCCAACTGATCAGCAAGATGCTGGCAGCCATGCTCGGGATCGGAATGTGGGCGATCAACGCCGCGCCAAACAACGCAAACAGCGCCACCCACAAGGCAGAAAACACCCCGGCCAACGGTGAACAGGCGCCCGCTTCATAGCTTAAGCCCGAGCGGGTAAACGAACCGGCTGACAAATACCCGGAGAAAAATCCGCCAACGATGTTGGATAAACCCTGCGCACGCACTTCCTGGTTGGCGTCGAGCAATTGCTGCGAACGCGCCGACAGCGAGCGGGCGATCGACAGACTGGTGACCAGCCCCAGCATGCCCACCGCCACGGCGCTCGGCAGCAGGCGCAGGATCACGTCCAGGTCCATGGGCAATGGGCTGAACGGCGGCAGCTTGCCGATAAACGAACTGACCAGCGCCACATGCCCGAACATCGCCGGCCACAGCCACGCCGCCAGGCTGCCGAGGGCCAGGGCGATCAACAGGGTTGGCCAGCGTGGAACGAGGTATTTGAGCAACGCGCCCACCAGCAACGTGCCAACTCCGAGGATGAGTGAAGCATGGTCCCATTCGCCGCTGTGATGGATCAGTGCCAGCAGGCTGTTGATTGCTGTGGCCTGGCTCGGCAAATCCAGCCCCAGCAGATTGGGAAATTGTCCGAGCGCAATCACCACGGCCGCACCCAGGGTGAAACCGAGCACCACCGAATGGGAGACAAAATTCACCAGCGCGCCAAAGCGCAGCATGCCCAGCAGCCACTGGAAAACCCCGGCGAGGAATGTGAGCAACAGGATCAAGGTGATGTAGTCCTGTGACCCCGGCACGGCCAGCGGGCTGACGCTGGCGTAGAGCACGATGGAAATCGCCGCCGTGGGACCACAGATCAGGTGCCACGACGAACCCCAGAGGCACGCGATCAGCACCGGGATGATGGCGGCGTACAAGCCATATTCGGGTGGGAGACCGGCGATCAATGCGTAGGCAATCGACTGCGGCAGGGCGAGCACCGCGCCGCTGAGGCCGACGATTGCGTCCCGGCCCACGCTGGCGCGGGTTTGGCGGGGGAGCCAGCTGAGGAAGGGGAAAAGTGTGTGGCGGTTGAGCCGGGGCATCAGGGTCTCGGTTTGAGGGTTTTACGCAGAATATCAGCACGCACTGGCCCCTGTGGGAGCTGGCTTGCCTGCGATGCAGACACCGCGGTACTTCAGGTACACACAGGTGATCCTATCGCAGGCAAGCCAGCTCCCACACAAGCCAGTTTCCACAAGGCTTAGAGTTTTGCTTTAACTGCGGGCAATGCATCCTTGCCATCCACGGTCTTCACCCCCTCCAACCATTTATCCAACACCGCCGGATTCGCCTTGATCCACGCCTTCGCCGCATCGGCATTGCTGACCTTGTTGTTCGCCACCTCGGCCATGATGCTGTTCTCCATGTCCTGGGTGAAACTCAGGTTGGTCAACAGTTTGCCAACGTTCGGGCAGGCCTGTGCATAACCCTTGCGGGTTAAGGTGTACACGCTGCCTTTGTCACCAAAGTACTTCTCGCCACCGGTGAGGTAGTGCATTTTCAACTGCACGTTCATCGGGTGCGGCGTCCAGCCTAGGAAGGTGACGAACTTCTGCTTCTTCACCGCCCGCGATACTTCGGCGAGCATCGCCTGTTCACTGGATTCAATCAGCTTCCACTGGCCCAGCTCGAAGTCGTTCTTCTTGATGATGTCCTGCAGCGAGATATTTGCCGGCGCGCCGGAGCCGATGCCGTAGATTTTCTTGTCGAACTTGTCGGCGAATTTGTTCAGGTCGGCAAAATCGTGCACGCCGGCGTCCCACACGTAGTCGGGCACGGCGAGGGTGAACTCGGTGCCGTCGAGGTTCTTCGCCAGTTGCACCACATCGCCGTTGGCCACGAATTTGTCGTAGAAGCCCTGCTGCGCCGGCATCCAGTTGCCCAGGAACACATCCACCTGGCCGTCCTTGAGCCCGCCAAAGGTGATCGGCACCGCCAGAGTATCGACCTTGGCCTTGTAGCCCATGCCCGTCAGCAGAAAACCGGTGATGGCGTTGGTGGCTGCGATATCGCTCCAGCCCGGATCGGCCATTTTCACTGTGTCACAACTGGTATCTGCGTACACATTGGCGCTGCTCAACGCCAGGGCTGCGAGTATCACCGTCAACTTTTGCATGGCCTTCCCTCTGTCTATTTATTGGTTTTGGCAGGGTTGTGGATAACGTGCCTTGCGCTCCAGGTCGTCGAGGTCGATATGGTTGCGCATGTATTGCTGACTGGCGTCGACCAGTGGCTGGTGGTCCCAGCTCTTCAGCTTTCCTTCGGTCAGTGCTTCAAACACCAGGCGCCTGCGGCGTTGGCTGGCGAGCACCTGCTGGTGGACCGCCGGGATGTCCCATTTGGCTCGCGCCTCTTCTAAAAACGCCTCGAACAGTGCCCGGTGTTCCGGTGACTGGCTGAGGTTCTCCCGCTCGTGCGGGTCGTTGTGTACATCGAACAGTAGACAAGGGTCGTCTTCGCTGTAGATGAGTTTGTAGGCGCCACGGCGAATCATCATCAGCGGGCTGATGGTGCCTTCGGCCATGTATTCGCCAAATACCTCGTCATGCCCGCCCTGCCCTTGCAGGTGTGGCACCAACGAACGGCCGTCCAGCGGCAGGCGAGGGTCCAGCTCGCCACCGGCCAGTTCCACCAGCGTCGGCAACAGGTCAGCGGTGGACACGGCTTTGCCCACACGGCCCGCCGCAAATTGCCCTGGCGCACTCACCAGCAGCGGCACGCGGGCGGCCATTTCAAACCAGTGCATCTTGTACCAGAGGCCGCGCTCGCCAAGCATGTCGCCGTGGTCGCCGGAGAAGATGATGATCGTATCGTCCGCCAGGCCTGTGTCTTCCAGGGTTTGCAGCAGCTTGCCGACATTGCTGTCGATGTAGCTGCAGGCGCCGAAATAGGCACGGCGGGCATCGCGGATCTTGTCCACCGGCAGCGGTTTGTTCCACAGGTCGTAGACCTTGAGCAGGCGCTGGGAATGCGGGTCCAGATCGGCCTGTGCGGGCGTCGTAGGCAACGGGATATCGCCGTCGTCGTACAGGTCCCAAAACGGCTTGGGAATGGTGTACGGATCGTGGGGATGAGTCATGGAAACAGTCAGGCAGAAAGGCCGCTCGCCGTCTTCGCGGATATGGTCGAACAGATACTGCTGGGCTTTGAACACCACCTCTTCGTCGAAATCCAGCTGGTTGGTGCGCACGCACGGGCCAGCCTGCAACACCGAGGACATGTTGTGGTACCAACTGGGGCGCACGTCCGGCTCATCCCAGTTCACCGCCCAGCCATAGTCGGCGGGGTAGATGTCGCTGGTTAGGCGTTCTTCGTAACCGTGCAACTGGTCGGGGCCACAGAAGTGCATCTTGCCCGACAGCGCGGTGCGGTAGCCGAGGCGGCGCAGGTAGTGGGCGTAGGTGGGCACATCGGCGGGGAAGTCGGCCGCGTTGTCGTAGGCGCCGATCTTGCTCGGCAATTGGCCGCTCACCAGGGTGAAGCGCGAGGGCGCGCACAACGGGCTGTTGCAATAGGCGGCGTCGAACACCACGCCTTGCGCGGCGAGGCGGCTGAGGTTGGGCAACTTGATGGGGGAAGAGCCGTAGAACGGAAGCAACGGCGCGGCCATTTGATCGGCCATGATGAAAAGAATGTTCTTGCGCTTCATGATCTATCGGCATTCCATAGGTGGTGTTTATGCGAATGAGCATGCAGCCCATGAAAAGTGGGGTAAAGCCCATGAAAAGCAATGTCTAGGATAAGCACAGCTTATGTATGAAGCCCTCGGCGATTTATCCCTCGATTTGCTGCGCGCGTTCGAAGCGGCGGCGCGTCATCGCAGCTTTACGGCGGCGGCAATGGAGCTTGGCACCACCCAGCCGGCCATCAGCCAGCAGATCAAGCGTCTGGAAGAACAGTTGGCGATCCGCCTGTTTGATCGCATCTATCGCGGCATCGAACTGACCGACGCCGGCGCGTTGCTGTTCGAGCATGTGCAAGGCGGCTTGCAGGGGATCAACCAAGGCCTGAGCCTCATCACCCAACAGGATCAGCATGAAGTGCTGCAAGTCGCCACCGACTTCGCCTTCGCCGCCTATTGGCTGATGCCGCGCTTGCACCGTTTTCATGCGGCCAACCCCCAGGTGGATGTGAGCCTGGTGACCAGCGAGCGCAACCATGCCACCTTGCGCAGCGATATCGACGTGGCGGTGCTGTTTGGCGATGGCCGCTTCAAACAGGGCGACAGCCTGTGGCTGTTCAATGAGGAAGTGTTCCCGGTGTGCAGCCCGCAGTGGCTCAAGGAACAGACCTCCGCACTGACTGTGCAAAATTTGCACGATTTTCCTCTGCTGCACCTGCGCCAGGAAAACAACAGCCAGTGGTTCGACTGGGCTGGCGTGTTTCGTGAACTGGGCATCAGTGCCGCGCCCACTCCGGGCCAACTGCGTTTCGACAACTACACCTTGCTGATCCAGGCGGCGATTGCCGGCCAGGGCGTGGCCGTCGGTTGGCGCCACCTGGTGGATAACCTGCTGGAACAGAACTGGCTGTGCCGTCCGATCAGCGACACGGTGATCTCACGCTACGGCTATTACGTGGTGCAGCCGCAGCGTAAACGCCGGGGGCAGTTGGTCGAGCGTTTTGTCGACTGGTTGGTCGCCGAACAAGCCAGCAGCGCGCAGTCTCTGACCGGGCTGGCCCTGCCGTCCATTGCGGTCTAGCATCTGGCGCATAGTGGATTCGGAGTCCGTCATGCAACGTATCAAGGGCTATCACGCCCATATCTATTTCGATGCCAGCACCATTGATCAGGCGCGCACCTTGTGCGAAGACGCCGCCAAACTCTTCCCATTGCGCATGGGGCGCGTCCACGAACGACCGGTGGGCCCGCACCCGGATTGGAGCTGCCAATTGGCCTTCGACCCTGAGTACATCGGTGTGGTGCTGCCGTGGTTGGTGATCCATCGCAATGGCCTGGTGGTGTTCCTGCATCCCGAAACCGGCGATGACCTGAAAGATCACACAGACTATGCCGTCTGGATGGGGGCAATGCGGGAGCTGAACCTGTCAGCCTTTTCTTAAAAGGCATCCCTAAATATGGGATTGATATTTATATATTGAGACTTGCGTTCGCGTAGGTTTATATTCGCTGCATCCGCTCAAAACTCAGGTGAAGCGATGCAGGCGCAATTGATCGCGCTCGATTGGGGAACCAGCTCCCTTCGTGCTTACAAACTCGGCCCGGCTGGCGTGGTGCTCGAACAGCGCTCGCTGGCGCTGGGGATCATGCACCTGCCCAGCGAACCCCGGGACATCGCCGGCGTACGCTGCAGCGATGGCTTCGAGTTGGCGTTCGATACGGCTTGCGGCGATTGGCTCGACGCACAACCCAATCTGCCGGTGATCGCCTGCGGCATGGTTGGCAGTGCCCAAGGCTGGAGCGAAGCGGCCTATCGCAATACTCCTGTCGATGTCGCCAGCCTCGGCCAAGCGCTGCACAAAGTGCGCAGCCTGCGCGGTGTGGACGTGCATATCGTGCCGGGCGTGATCGAGCAGGTCGGCTTGCCCAATGTCATGCGCGGCGAGGAAACCCAAGTGCTGGGCGTGCTGCAAGGGCTGGGCGCCCAGGTGCTGATCGGCCTGCCGGGCAGCCATTCCAAGTGGGTCGAAGTGGCCGATGGGCGCATCACCCATTTCGACACCTTCATGACCGGCGAGGTGTTTGCAGTGTTGAGCAAACACAGCCTCCTCGGGCGCACCCAGCAACCGTCTGAACACTTTCAGGCCCAAGCCTTTGATCGTGGCGTGCACGTGGCGCTTTCCAAAGACGGCCAGCGCGGCGTGCTGTCCACGTTGTTCAGTGCCCGCACCCTTGGACTCACCGGCGAACTTGCCCCTGACCAGCAGCCCGATTACCTGTCCGGTTTGCTCATCGGCCATGAACTTGCCGGCCTGCCCGACAGCGCCAAACACCAGCCGATCATCCTGGTCGGCGCCGCCCCACTGTGCGCCCGTTATCAGCGCGCCCTCGCCCTCTTCGGCTTCGCCCATGTCAGCCTGGCGCAGGAGGCCACCGAGCGCGGCCTGTGGCAACTGGCGGTGGCCGCCGGGCTTACTCAACCTGTATCGGAGGCCTGACATGCTCAAGCAAGCACTCGCGCAAAACGGTTTGATCGCCATCCTGCGCGGCATTCGCCCGGACGAAGCCGAGGCCATCGGCCACGTGCTGTACCAGGCCGGGTTTCGCGTGATTGAAGTCCCGCTGAATTCGCCCGACCCTTACACCAGCATCCGCACCCTGCGTGACAGCCTGCCCGCCGATTGCCTGATCGGTGCGGGCACGGTGTTGACGCCAGAGCAGGTTGAGCAGGTGAAGGCGGCCGGTGGCCAAGTCATCGTGATGCCCCACAGTGACGCCCAGGTGCTGCGCGCGGCGAAAGCGGCGGGCCTGTACCTGTCGCCAGGTGTGGCCACGCCGACCGAAGCCTTCGCCGCACTGGCCGAAGGGGCTGACGTATTGAAGCTGTTCCCCGCCGAGCAAATGGGCCCGGCAGTGATTAAGGCGTGGCTGGCGGTTTTACCGTCGGGCACGTTGCTGCTGCCCGTGGGCGGCATTACCCCGGACAACATGCAGGTATTTGTTGACGCCGGCGCCAAAGGGTTCGGGCTGGGTTCCGGGTTGTTCAAGCCGGGCATGACCGTGGAACAGGTCGCGAGCCGCGCCCAGGCGTATGTCGCCGCCTGGAAAGCCCTGAGCTGATTTCAAGTCTTGCGCCCACGGGCGCCGCATCGATAAGAGAGATAACAGATGAAAATCACCAAACTGACCACCTTCATCGTTCCGCCGCGCTGGTGCTTCCTCAAGGTCGAAACCGACCAGGGCGTGACTGGCTGGGGCGAACCCGTGGTCGAAGGTCGCGCTCACACGGTTGCCGCTGCCGTTGAAGAACTGTCCGACTACCTGATCGGCAAAGACCCACGCAATATCGAAGACATCTGGACGGTGCTCTATCGCGGCGGCTTCTACCGGGGCGGCGCCGTTCACATGAGCGCCCTGGCCGGTATCGACCAGGCGCTGTGGGACATCAAGGGCAAGGCCCTCGGCGTGTCGGTCAGCGACCTGCTCGGCGGGCAGGTGCGCGACAAGATCCGCGTGTATTCCTGGATCGGCGGCGACCGCCCGGCCGACACCGCCCGCGCTGCCAAAGAGGCCGTGGCTCGTGGTTTTACCGCCGTGAAAATGAACGGCACCGAAGAGCTGCAGTTCGTCGACAGCTTCGAAAAAGTCGACCTGGCCCTGGCCAACGTCGCCGCCGTGCGTGATGCGGTGGGCCCGAACGTCGGCATCGGCGTCGACTTCCATGGCCGGGTGCACAAGCCCATGGCCAAGGTGCTGATGAAGGAACTCGACCCGTACAAGCTGATGTTCATCGAAGAGCCGGTGCTCAGCGAGAACTACGAGGCGCTCAAGGAGCTGGCGCCGCTGACCAGTACGCCGATTGCCCTGGGCGAGCGCCTGTTCTCCCGTTGGGACTTCAAGCGCGTGCTCAGCGAAGGCTACGTCGACATCATCCAGCCCGACGCCTCCCATGCCGGTGGCATCACTGAAACCCGCAAGATCGCCAACATGGCCGAAGCCTACGACGTGGCCCTGGCCCTGCACTGCCCGCTGGGCCCGATCGCCCTGGCCGCGTGCCTGCAACTGGACGCGGTTTGCTACAACGCGTTCATCCAGGAGCAAAGCCTGGGCATTCACTACAACGAGAGCAACGACCTGCTCGACTATGTGCGCGACCCCGGCGTATTCGACTATGACCAAGGCTTTGTGAAGATCCCCAACGGGCCGGGCCTGGGCATCGAGATCAACGAGGAATACGTGATCGAACGCGCAGCCATCGGCCACCGCTGGCGCAACCCGATCTGGCGTCATGCCGACGGCAGTTTTGCCGAGTGGTGATTTCTCACTGACGAAATGCGGTTGAACCTGTGGGAGCTGGCTTGCCTGCGATAGCGGTGGGCCAGAGTGCACATTTGGCACTGATACACCGTTATCGCAGGCAAGCCAGCTCCCACATTTTGATGCGGTTTCTTCAGTCAGATTATTTTCCAGACCTCAATAAGCATAAAAAGAGGCAACCCCCATGCACCCTGAATCCTTCACCGGGCAGGCTTCTTTAGTCACGCCTACGAGAAAGCGCTACTTCATCATGGTGCTGCTGTTCATCACCGTGGTGATCAACTACCTCGACCGTAGCAACCTGTCGATTGCCGCCCCGGCGTTGACCAGTGAACTGGGCATCGACCCGGTGCATGTCGGGTTGATCTTCTCGGCCTTTGGCTGGACCTACGCCGCCATGCAGATCCCGGGCGGCTGGCTGGTGGACCGCGTGCCGCCGCGCATTCTCTACACGGCGGCCTTGCTGCTGTGGTCTATCGCGACCGTCATGCTCGGCTTTGCCGCCAGCTTTATCGCCCTGTTCGTGTTGCGTATGGCGGTGGGTGCATTGGAAGCGCCGGCGTATCCAATCAACAGCCGCGTGGTCACCACCTGGTTTCCCGAGCGCGAACGCGCCACGGCGATTGGCGTCTACACCTCCGGGCAGTTTGTCGGGCTGGCGTTTCTCACACCGGTGCTGGCGTGGCTGCAGCATGCCTTTGGCTGGCATATGGTGTTTGTTGTCACCGGTGGTGTCGGCATCTTGTGGGCGGTCATCTGGTACGCGGTGTACCGCGAGCCAAAAGATTTCAAAGGCGCCAACAGCGCGGAAATCGAGCTGATCCGTGAAGGCGGCGGGCTGGTGGATATGCAGGAAAAAGCCGCCAAAGCGCCGTTCAGTTGGGTCGACCTGGGGATCGTGCTGAGCAAGCGCAAGCTCTGGGGCATCTACCTGGGGCAGTTCTGCCTGAACTCGACGTTGTGGTTTTTCCTGACGTGGTTCCCGACCTACCTGGTGAAATATCGCGGCATGGACTTCATCAAGTCTGGCCTGCTGGCGTCGCTGCCGTTCCTCGCTGCGTTTGTCGGTGTGTTGTGTTCCGGGATCTTTTCCGACTGGCTGATTCGTCGCGGCGCATCGGTGGGGTTTGCGCGCAAGCTGCCGATCATTGGCGGGCTGCTGATCTCCACGGCGATCATCGGTGCCAACTATGTGGACTCGACGGCCTGGGTGATTGCCTTCCTGGCTGTGGCGTTCTTTGGTAATGGCCTGGCGTCGATCACCTGGTCGCTGGTCTCGACCCTGGCGCCGGCACGGTTGCTGGGTTTGACCGGTGGGGTGTTCAACTTCATCGGTAATCTGTCAGCCATTGCCACGCCGATCGTGATTGGCTTTTTGGCCAGCGGCGATTCGTTTGCGCCGGCGATTACCTACATCGCGGTGCTGGCATTGCTGGGTGCGCTGTCCTACGTAGTGCTCGTAGGCAAAGTCGAACGCATCGAACTCAACTAACCACCACCCAACCCTGTAGGAGCCGGGGGGGGGGGGGGGGGGGGGGGGGGGGGGGGGGG
>NZ_JBWKRS010000031.1:74047-80555 GCF_059419385.1 Pseudomonas sp. GW821-FHT05H12
GCGGTTTGAAGGGCGCCATCGCCGGCAACCCGGCTCCTATATTGGGTGTGGGTCAGTTGAGCACGCCGTCGAGGATCTCGTAGACGATGCCCGTGCCCACGGCGATCAGCACCACATCCGGCCCGGAACGGCGCCATTCATAGCCTGGGTACTGCGGCAGGCGACCCAGCGCTCGGTTATCCAGGCGTTCGCCGTAGTAGCCACGTGGCAGCGGCTGGCCACGCACCAGACGCACGTTTGGCGGCGGCGGTGCACCACGGGAGAACTGGCCGTGGTTGTCGTGGATGATCTGGCGTACCGGGCCGAAATCCTGGGGTGGGCCACGGCGGTTGTCTGGCGGGCCGCGGTGGTCGTCGCCGCGCTGCTCGTGCTGGCCTTGCGGGCCACCACGGTCGGGGCCGCCCTGATCGTAGGGCGCCGCGTGTGCCAGGGCAGTGGCACCCAGCATCAGCACGCCGAGACCGGCGATCAAGCGTTTAGGCATTTTCATGGGGGCTTTCCTCAGTACTGCACGAACAAAAAAGGGATTTCGAACGAGGTTCGAAATCCCTTGGTCTTGTCAGTTTAGGTACTGAGTTTTCAGTTTGATTCCTCTGTATCAGGAACTTTACCTACTGCTACATGGCGTTTACTTACGGGCGTTACGGACACCTTCCGACAGAGCCGCGCACAAGCTCAATACGCCATCAATCGCTTGCTGATCATTTTTCGCAGTGGCGATGTGGTCGATCAATGCCGAACCCACCACGACACCGTCCGCCAGCCGCGCGATGGCCGCCGCTTGCTCCGGCGTGCGAATACCGAAACCGATGCTGATCGGCAGGTCGGTATGCCGACGCAGGCGGGTCACGGCCTCTTCGACGTGTTCCAGGGTAGCGGCGCCGGCACCGGTCACACCGGCCACCGACACGTAGTACACAAAGCCGGAGCTGCCGTTGAGCACGGTGGGCAGGCGCACGTCATCGGTGGTCGGCGTGGTCAGGCGGATAAAGTCGATGCCTGCGGCCTGGGCCGGGTCGCACAGCTCGCCGTTATGCTCAGGGGGCATGTCGACCACGATCAGACCGTCAACGCCGGCCTCTTTGGCGTCGGCGATGAACTGCGACACGCCGTACTTGTGGATCGGGTTGAAGTAGCCCATCAGCACCAGGGGCGTGTCGTTATTGTCCTTGCGGAACTCACGCACCATCTGCAGGGTTTTCACCAGGTTCTGCTTGGCGTTCAGCGCGCGGATGTTGGCCAGCTGGATCGCCGGGCCGTCGGCCATCGGGTCGGTGAAGGGCATGCCCAGCTCGATCACGTCGGCACCGGCGGCCGGCAGGCCTTTGAGGATCGCCAGCGAGGTGTCATAACCCGGGTCGCCAGCGGTGACGAAGGTCACCAGGGCGGCGCGGTTCTGTTCTTTAAGCTGTGCGAAGCGGGTTTGCAGGCGGCTCATCAGTGTTTCTCCTGCTGGGAGGTTTCCATGTGGTGCATGACGGTCTGCATGTCTTTGTCGCCACGGCCGGACAGGTTGACCACCATCAGGTGATCTTTCGGCAAGGTCGGTGCGCGTTTGAACACTTCGGCCAGGGCGTGGGCGCTTTCCAGTGCAGGAATGATCCCTTCCAGGCGGCAGCATTTGTGGAAGGCGTCGAGGGCTTCGTCGTCGGTCACCGAGGTGTACTGGACGCGGCCGATGTCATGCAACCAGGCGTGTTCCGGGCCGATGCCGGGGTAATCCAGGCCGGCAGAGATCGAGTGGGCGTCGATGATCTGGCCATCGTCGTCCTGCAGCAGGAAGGTGCGGTTGCCGTGCAACACGCCCGGTACGCCGCCGTTGAGGCTGGCGGCGTGCTTGCCGGTCTCGATACCGTGGCCGGCTGCTTCAACGCCGATGATTTCGACGCTGGTGTCATCCAGGAACGGGTGGAACAGGCCCATGGCGTTGGAACCGCCGCCGATGCACGCCACCAGGCTGTCCGGCAGGCGGCCTTCCTGGGCTTGCAGTTGGTCGCGGGTTTCCTTGCCGATCACGGCCTGGAAGTCGCGGACCATCGCCGGGTACGGGTGCGGGCCGGCCACGGTGCCGATCAGGTAGAAGGTGCTGTCGACGTTGGTCACCCAGTCACGCAGGGCTTCGTTCATCGCGTCTTTGAGGGTGCCGGTGCCGGCCACCACCGGGATCACTTCGGCGCCCAGCAGCTTCATGCGGAACACGTTGGCCTGTTGGCGCTCGATGTCGGTGGTGCCCATGTAGATCACGCACTGCAGGCCGAAGCGCGCAGCCACGGTGGCGGTCGCCACGCCGTGCATGCCGGCGCCGGTCTCGGCGATGATGCGTTTCTTGCCCATGCGTCGCGCCAGCAGGATCTGGCCGATGCAGTTGTTGATCTTGTGCGCGCCGGTGTGATTCAGCTCTTCGCGCTTGAGGTAGATCTTGGCGCCGCCGCAGAACTCCGTCAGGCGTTCAGCGAAATACAGCGGGCTTGGACGGCCCACGTAGTCGCGCTGGAAGTAGGCCAGTTCTTCCTTGAATGCAGGATCTTCCTTGGCCGCTTCGTATTCGCGGGCCAGGTCGAGGATCAACGGCATCAGGGTTTCAGCGACGTAGCGGCCGCCGAACGCGCCAAACAGGCCGTTGGCGTCTGGGCCGTTGCGTAGATCGGTCTGGGACTGAGTCATGGGACGCTCCAGGAAAGAATGGGTGTGGGAAGCAATGAGGGCCACTCTACCCCTGACGTTCTACGCTGAAAACCGATAAGATCGCCGCAACCTGTCAAGAAAACTCACAGATGAGCCGAGACCTCCCGCCCCTCAATGCCTTGCGTGCGTTTGAAGCCACTGCACGCCTGAACAGTGTCAGCCAGGCCGCTGACCAGTTGCACGTGACCCATGGCGCTGTCAGCCGGCAGTTGAAAGTGCTGGAAGAACAGCTGGGCGTCAGCTTGTTCGTCAAGGACGGGCGCGGCCTTAAACTCACAGATGCGGGCGTGCGGCTACGTGATGCGACGACCGATGCGTTTGAACGGCTCAGAGACGTGTGTGCGGAACTGACCCAGGCCAGCGCCGACGCACCCTTCGTGCTCGGTTGTTCCGGCAGCTTGCTGGCGCGCTGGTTGATTCCGCGCCTGGGCCGCTTGAATGCGGACTTGCCGGACCTGCGCCTGCACCTGTCGGCGGGTGACGGCGACCTTGATCCCAGGCGGCCGGGCCTCGACGCCCTATTGGTATTCGCCGAGCCGCCATGGCCAGCTGATATGCAGGTGTACGAGTTGGCGAGCGAGTGTATCGGCCCGGTGATGAGCCCGCGTTTTGCCGGTTTCGAACGACTGAGTCATGCGCCCGCCCAGGCGTTATGTGGCGAAAAACTCTTGCACACCACCTCGCGCCCGCAGGCTTGGCCCAGTTGGGCAGCGCAGCACGGCATCGAACCGGGCTCGTTGAAGCACGGCCAGGGCTTTGAGCATTTGTATTATTTGCTGGAGGCTGCGGTGGCGGGCTTGGGTGTGGCGATTGCGCCGCAACCCCTGGTAGCAGAAGACCTGCGGGCAGGCCGCCTGGTGGCGCCGTGGGGCTTCAGTGAAACCCCGGCGCACCTGGCGTTGTGGCTACCCAAGCGCGCCGCAGACGGGCGCGCCGGGCAACTGGCGCAGTGGCTCAAGGCTGAGCTACTGCGCGAACCGGTTTAATCGCCGCGTTTGCACAGCAGGTAAGCGGCGAGCAGGCCCAGCGCACCGACGGCGACGCCGGCTGTGGTCCATGGGTGCTCTTGTGCGTAGTCCCGGGTGGCGACACCGGTTTCGCGGATTTTGACTTTGCTTTCTTCGTAGGCATCGCTGATCAGGTGGCGGGAATGCTTGAGGGCATTCTCGGCATTGCTTTTCAGGGCCTTCAAGGTTTTGCGCGACTCGTCGGATGCATCGTCCTTGAGGCTTTCCAGCGATTTGAGCAGGCTCGAAATCTCGGCTTCCATGCTTTCCAGCGACGCTTTGCGTAAAGAAGTGTTGGCCATGTGGACTCTCCTGAAGTGATTGAGTGGCAGGTGTAGATACCGACTGCGGCGGTTTCAGAAAGTGCAGTAAATCTGAACTTTCACGCAGGAACGGTCGCCAGAAGCAGTACGAACATTGACTGCTACGCTTGCTTAACGACCCTTAGGAGAACTGCCATGAGTGATCATCACACCTACAAGAAAGTCGAACTGGTGGGCTCGTCCACCTCCAGCATCGAAGACGCGATCAACAATGCCCTGGCCGAGGCCAACAAGAGCATCAAGCACTTGGAGTGGTTTGAGGTGACCGAAACCCGTGGGCATATCAAGGATGGCAAGGCCGCGCACTTCCAGGTCACGCTCAAGGTGGGGTTCCGAATTGCCAGTAGTTGATGGCATCGGTTGAACTTTGCCGACTGGCCGATTGCCATAACCTGCGCTACAACCTTAGGGTGCCGACGCGACGCGCGCCGGCACGCTCTTTTCGATCAGCGCAAGGAAAGTGACGGATGAAGAAGTTCCTGTTAGCGGTAGGTTTGTTGAGCATTGCGGGCACAGCCCTGGCGGCGGGCAAGCCATGTGAAGAGCTGAAAAGCGAAATTGCTGCGAAAATCGACGCCAAGGGCGCCAAGCATTACTCGCTGGAAGTGGTGGATAAAGGCGCTGCAGCCGAAGGTTACAAAGTAGTCGGTAGCTGCGAAGCCGGTACCAAGGAAATTGCTTACAAGCGCGGTTAACCCCGTGTTGCAGACATAAAAAACCGACGCGAGTGCGTCGGTTTTTTTTCGCCTGAAGGGTTTAACCCTTCATCAATTGCGCCAGCAGCTCGTAGGAATGAATCCGGTCGGCATGCTCGTACAGGTCACAGGTAAAGATCAGCTCATCGGCGCCGGTTTGTTCGATCAGCACTTCCAGCTTGGCGCGGATCTTCGCCGGGCTACCCACCATCGCCAGGCCCAGGAAGCTGCCCACCGCGTCTTTTTCGTGGGGTAGCCACAGGCCGTCCATGGTTTTCACCGGTGGGCGCTGCACCAGGCTCTGCCCGCGCATCAGGGCGAGAATGCGCTGATACACGGAAGTCGCCAGGTAATCGGCCTGCTCATCGGTGTCGGCGGCTACCAGCGGAATGCCAAGCATCACGTAGGGCTTGTCCAGCACGGCTGAAGGCTTGAAGTGGTTGCGGTAGACGCGGATCGCCTCGTGCATCAAGCGCGGTGCGAAATGGGAGGCGAAGGCGTAGGGCAAGCCGCGTTCACCTGCCAGTTGCGCGCTGAACAGGCTGGAACCCAGCAGCCACACCGGGACGTTGGTCCCGGTGCCGGGAACTGCAATCACCCGCTGGTCGGGCGTGCGTGGGCCCAGATAGGCCATCAGTTCGGCGACATCTTCGGGGAAATCGTCGGCACTGCCGGAACGCTCCCGGCGCAGGGCGCGGGCGGTCATCTGGTCGGAGCCGGGGGCGCGGCCCAGGCCCAGGTCGATACGGCCGGGGTAGAGGCTTTCAAGGGTGCCGAACTGCTCGGCAATCACCAGCGGCGCGTGGTTGGGCAGCATCACGCCACCGGAGCCGACGCGGATGGTCGACGTACCGCCCGCCAGGTAGCCCAGCAACACCGAAGTGGCCGAGCTGGCGATGCCGTCCATGTTGTGGTGCTCAGCCACCCAGAAACGGTTGTAGCCGAACTTTTCCACGTGCTGGGCCAGGTCCAGGGAATTGCGCAACGACTGTGCCGGGCTGCCGTTGGCGCGTACGGGCACGAGGTCGAGGGTCGAGAACTTCACGTCGGACAGCGATTTCATAAGCCTGCTTCTCCATTAGGTGCGCAGGCTTATAGACGAACCAAAACCTGCCGCTTCATGTGCATGGTTAAGGAGATGTGGGCATATACCCGAGATTCAATAGCTCGCCGGGAAAATTCCTACTGCAATGCTAGGTTTCTCCGACAAGATGAACTTTGCCGGGGCGTCTATCCTCAGAACCCTTACTGACGCAAAACCACCGTTCGAGGAGACCGCTATGAGTATCGTGAAAAAAGCATCCGCGCATTGGGAAGGTGACCTGAAGACGGGCCTGGGTTCCATTTCTACGGAAACCGGCGTATTGCGCGAAGCGCCCTACGGCTTCAAGGCGCGTTTCGAGGGTGGCAAGGGTACCAACCCTGAGGAATTGATCGGCGCAGCCCATGCCGGCTGCTTCTCCATGGCCTTTTCCATGATTCTGGGGGATGCCGGCCTCAAGGCTGACAGCATCGACACCCAGGCCGAAGTGACCCTGGACCAGGTGGACGGCGGCTTTGCTATTACCGCTGTGCACCTGATCCTGAAGGCCAAGATCCCCGGCGCGAGCCAGGCGCAGTTCGATGAACTGAGCAAAAAGGCCAAGGAAGGTTGCCCGGTCTCCAAGGTGCTGAATGCAAAAATCAGCCTGGACGCCACCCTCGTAAGCTAATCCCGCCGCACCTGTAGGAGCGGGGGGGGGGGGGGGGGGGGGGGGGGGGGGGGGGGGGGGGGGGGGGGGGGGGGGGGGGGGGGGGG
>NZ_JBWKRS010000032.1:0-79418 GCF_059419385.1 Pseudomonas sp. GW821-FHT05H12
CCCCCCCCCCCCCCCCCCCCCCCCCCCCCCCCCCCCCCCCCCCCCCCCCCCCCCCCCCCCCCCCCCCCCCCCCCCTTCCCCCTACACACCCCACCACCTCCGTAGGAGCTGGCTTGCCAGCGATGGGGCCCGAGAGATCAGCGCCAAGCTCAGGGACGCCATCGCCGGCAAGCCGGGCTCCTACAACGGATTGCGCGCAGCCTTCCTACAACTTTTATTGGTGCAGGATCTGAGAAACAGTTTTGTCGTATCTGTTACCAATAAAAGCAAAAAAATGCCCCGATCTCGCGACCGGGGCATTTTTTTGTAACAGCCAGAGCGATTAGTGGTTAACCGCCCCGCTCGCCCCCAAACCAGTCTGCGAACGCACAAACTGCGGGAAGTACAGCGCACGTTCCTTGTCTGCCGCCGCCGACTTGTCGGTGATGGAGAAGAACCAGATGCCGATGAACGCAATGATCATCGAGAACAGTGCCGGGTACTCGTAAGGGAAGATGGCTTTTTCATGGTGCAGGATCGAGACCCAGATGGTTGGGCCCAGGATCATCAGGCCAACCGCACTGATCAGGCCCAACCAGCCGCCGATCATCGCGCCACGGGTGGTGAGGTTCTTCCAGTACATGGAAAGCAGCAACACCGGGAAGTTACAGCTGGCTGCAATGGAGAACGCCAGGCCGACCATGAACGCAATGTTCTGGCTTTCAAACAGGATGCCCAGGCCGATAGCCAGCACGCCCAAGGCGATGGTGGTGATCTTCGAGACGCGAATTTCATCCTTGTCGTTGGCCTTGCCTTTCTTGATCACGCTGGCATACAGGTCATGGGACACCGCCGAAGCACCGGCCAGGGTCAAGCCGGCTACCACCGCCAGAATGGTGGCGAAGGCAACAGCCGAAATGAAGCCCAGGAAAATGCTGCCACCCACCGCGTTGGCCAGGTGCACCGCCGCCATGTTGTTACCGCCCAGCAAGGCGCCTGCCGCGTCCTTGAACGCCGGGTTGGTGCTGACCAACAGGATCGCGCCAAAGCCGATGATAAAGGTCAGGATGTAGAAGTAACCAATGAAGCCAGTGGCATAGAACACGCTCTTGCGGGCTTCTTTCGCGTCGCTGACGGTGAAGAAGCGCATCAGGATGTGCGGCAGGCCAGCGGTACCGAACATCAGCGCAAGCCCGAGGGAGAACGCCGAGATCGGGTCTTTTACCAGGCCGCCAGGGCTCATGATCGCTTCACCTTTAGGGTGAACCTTGATCGCCTCGGAGAACAGGACGTTGAAGTCGAAGTTGACGTGCTTCATCACCATCAACGCCATGAACGACGCGCCGGACAACAGCAGCACCGCCTTGATGATCTGCACCCAGGTGGTTGCCAGCATGCCGCCGAACAACACATAGAGCACCATCAGGATGCCCACCAGGATCACCGCCACGTGGTAGTCCAGGCCGAACAGCAGCTGGATCAGCTTGCCCGCCCCCACCATCTGCGCGATCAGGTAAAACGCCACCACCACCAGCGAACCACAGGCCGACAGGCTGCGGATCTGGGTTTGCCCGAGGCGATAGGATGCCACGTCGGCAAAGGTGTACTTGCCCAGGTTACGCAGGCGCTCGGCGATCAGGAACAGGATGATCGGCCAGCCCACCAGGAAGCCGATCGAGTAGATCAGGCCGTCATAACCGGAGGTATACACCAGCGCGGAAATCCCCAGGAAGGACGCCGCCGACATGTAGTCACCGGCAATCGCCAGGCCGTTCTGGAAACCGGTGATCTTGCCACCGGCCGCGTAGTAGTCGGCCGCCGACTTGTTGCGCTTGGACGCCCAGTAGGTGATGCACAAGGTGGCACCGACAAACGCGATGAACATCACGATGGCGGAGACGTTCAGCGGTTGCTTGTGCACTTCACCGGTCAATGCATCCGCCGCCCAAACGGCCGGAGCGAACAGCGAAGCGCCGAATACAGCCAATAGACGCCGGATCATTGCGCAGCCTCCTTGAGAATCGCATTGTTCAGGTCGTCAAATTCGCCGTTGGCCCGGCGTACGTAGATGCCGGTCAGGATGAAGGCGGACACAATCAGTCCGACGCCCAGGGGAATGCCCCAGGTAATCGAGGAACCGGGGCTGAGCTTGGCCCCCAGTATTTGTGGCCCGTAGGCGATCAACAGGATGAAAGCGGAGTAAAGCCCTAGCATGATTGCCGAGAGAATCCAGGCGAATCGTTCCCTTTTTCTCACCAGCTCCTTGAAACGCGGGCTGTTTTGAATCGAGAGGTAAATGCTGTCGTTCATTGTTTTTATCCTCGCAGCACAGCTTTTTATTATTTTGGAACGTATCCACTGTATGCGGCTGCCGTAGAGGTTCCAGACGACCTTAGTAGTAGATGGAGATCGCCACTTCGCAAGTTTTGCGGCCAACAAATAAACAACAGCCTGAATACAGACAAAAATGTGGGAGCGGGCTTGCCCGCGAATGCGGTGGTTCAGTCGGCTTATGCATCGACTGACACACTGCTTTCGCGGGCAAGCCCGCTCCCACATTAGGTCTGCGGCGTAATTTCTACAGATTAACGGTTACTTACCGGTCCACTCAGCAACACGCTCAGGGTGCTTGGCTACCCAATCCTTGGCTGCGGCATCAGGCTTGGCACCTTCCTGGATCGCCAGCATGACTTCGCCGATTTCGTCCTTGGAGGCCCACTGGAATTTCTTCAGGAAGGCTGCGACTTCCGGCGCTTTCTTCTCCAGGCCCTTGCTGCCGATGCTGTTAACGGTTTCAGCGGCACCGTAAACGCCTTTCGGGTCGTCGAGGAAACGCAGTTTCCACTTGGCGAACATCCAGTGTGGCACCCAACCGGTCACCGCAATGGATTCCTGCTTGTCTTCGGCACGGGTCAGTTCGGCGATCATCGCGGCGCCCGAACTGGCTTGCAGTTTATAGTCGAGGCCGTACTGCTTGATGGCTTCGTCGGTCTTGAGCATCACGCCTGAACCGGCGTCGATGCCGACGATCTTGTTCTTGAAGGTGGTGTCGGTCTTGAGGTCTTCGATGGACTTGGCCTTGACGTACTCCGGCACGATCAGGCCGATTTTCGCATCCTTGAAGTTGGGGCCGTAGTCGACCACCTTGTCCTTGTTCTTGGCCCAGTACTCACCGTGGGTCACGGGCAGCCAGGCGGAGAGCATGGCGTCGAGTTTGCCGGTGGCCACGCCTTGCCACATGATCCCGGTGGCGACCGCCTGCAGTTTCACGTCATAACCGAGCTTTTCCTTGATCACTTCTGCCGCCACGTGGGTGGTGGCCACGCTGTCGGACCAGCCATCCACATAGCCGATGCTCAGGGTTTTGCTGTCGGCGCTGGCCAGTGTGGAGCTCATCGCAACTACCAGAGTGGCAGCTGCGCCCAAGAGTCGTCGCATCTTCATAGTACTTCCCCGAAAGTGCTGCGCCCGACGGATGCCGAGCGACGTCAACCTAGTTGTTATGTGGTGCACCGCGCCCCCTTCACGCGCATCGATCCGGCTGCTGCCACATCAGTGGAGTGCTGACCCTTTGATCATCAACCTGACGGGGCTTGGAACCTGCTCTGCCTGCGACCTCAGGTAAGCAAGAAACGACATCACAACGCCAGCAGGACGTTTTGTAGGATATGGCGTCAAAATCCCGCCCGAACTTTGCATGTCAAAATTATGCGGCCCCACTGGGACCGGGCAAATCCGGGTAAGATGCGCGCCTTTGCTCTTCCAGATAAGCCGACCATGCCCGCGACTGCCCGCTTCCCTGCCCTGCCCTATTTCCTCGCCTTTGTCCTCGGCCTGCTGGCCCTCGTCGGTTACTGGTACGGCCTCGGCCGGCCCGTGGTGTTGCCGGACGTCGCCAGCGCCAGCCACAAGATGCAATGCGCGTCCTACACGCCTTTTGACAAAGACCAATCCCCGTTCGACCAGCCGTTCCAGCTGCGGCCAGAGCGCATGGACGCCGACCTGGCCTTGCTGGCCACCCGCTTCGAATGCATTCGCACCTACTCCATGACCGGCCTGGAAGCCCTGCCCGAAATGGCACGCAAGCATGGATTGAAGCTGATGGCCGGCGCCTGGGTCAGCAGTGACCCGGTAGCCACCGAGAAAGAAATCGACGAACTGATCGCCTCGGCCAACGCCAACCCGGATGTCGTGACCGCCGTAATCGTCGGCAACGAAGCCTTGCTGCGCAAGGAAGTCACCGCCAAGCAGCTGGTGACCCTGATCCACAAAGTCAAAAGCCATATCCAGCAACCGGTGACCTACGCCGACGTGTGGGAGTTCTGGCTACAGCACCCGGAAATCGCTCCGGCCGTGGACTTCCTCACCATCCACCTGCTGCCGTACTGGGAAGATGACCCGTCGGGCATCGACCAGGCGCTCAAGCATGTGGGCGATGTGCGCCAGACCTTCGGCAACAAGTTCGCCCCCAAGGATGTGCTGATCGGCGAAACCGGCTGGCCCAGCGAAGGCCGTCAACGGGAAACCGCCGTGCCGAGCCGGGTCAACGAGGCCAAGTTCATGCGCGGGTTCGTGGCGATGGCCGAAGCCAACGGGTGGCATTACAACCTGATCGAAGCCTTCGACCAGCCGTGGAAACGTGCCAGTGAAGGCGCAGTGGGCGGTTACTGGGGCTTATTCGATGCCGATCGCCAGGACAAAGGCATCCTCGCCGGCCCGGTGAGCAATGTGCCGTACTGGCCGCTGTGGCTCGGGGTGGGCGGGGTGATCCTGCTCGGTACGCTGGCGCTCGGCGGTTGTGTACGCAGCAAGCGCTCGGCAATCCTGCTGCCGCTGCTCGGCGCCGTTGCGGCCTGCTCCATCGGCACCTGGGCCGAACTGACCCGCGTGACCGCACGTTTTAATGACGAATGGGTGTGGGCAGGCTTGCTGGTGGTGTTGAACCTGCTGGTGCTGGCTCACGCCGCACTGGCCTTGAGCGCCCGGGAAGGTTGGCGTGAACGCGCATTCAACTGGCTGGAGCAGCGCGCCGGTTGGCTGGTGGCGATCGCCGGGTTTGCCGGCGCGGTGATGATGCTGGCACTGGTGTTCGACCCGCGCTACCGCAGCTTCCCGAGTGCGGCCTTGGTATTGCCAGCGCTGGTGTACCTGGTGCGTCCGGTGACCGGGCCGCGTCGGGAAATTGCGCTGCTGGCCTTTATCATCGGTGCCGGCATTGCGCCGCAGTTGTACCGTGAAGGCCTGTTGAACCAGCAGGCGTGGGGGTGGGCAGTGGTCAGCGTGTTGATGGTTGCAGCGTTGTGGCGTTGCTTGCGAGTGCGCAAAACCTGAGACCGCTATCGCAGCGATGCGGCGACCCGACAAGCCAGCTCCCACATTTGACCGAGTACATCCTTTGGAATGCGGTCAAGTGTGGGAGCTGGCTTGCCTGCGATAAGGCCCTATCAGGCAACCCGTGGCTTCCTGACCAACCGCAACCCGGCAATCACCACCGCAAACACCGCAAACGTGGTGTTGTACAACGCCAGCGCCGGCAGGCCGAACAGCATCCCCAGCACCGCCAGCCCCCATCCCGCACGGCCCGGCACAAAAAACGCCAGCACCGCCGTGACCAGCGCCGCCCAGCCCATCACCTTGAAGTGGATCATCAGGCCCAGGTTCGAGCGCAGTTGGCATTCCCAGCGGCTGGCCTCATCGGCACAGATGCCGACCCACCGTCCATCCTCCATGAAGCCGTAACGTGCGCCATAACTGGCGGCCAGCCATAACGGCAGGGCAATCAGCAGCAGGATCCAGGGTAAACGACGGGACATTGGGGCACTCCGATAGGCAAAAACGGCGCTCAGCTTAATGCCCCGGTGGCCATTGGCAAGGCGCATACACACAATTAGTGTTCACCAACGCGTGGCAAAGTGTATCGTCTGGCTACTATTACCCGGATTCCCACGCTTTTTCCGACTTTTCGTGCCGAGTGATGGCACTTCGGCGACAGCGCGGTGGTCATAGCCTGCGAACATCTTTCAGCACGTTTCCTCTTAGGGATTAAGTCATGCTCCGTTCCTTGCGCTGTGCTGCCTTATTGGGCAGCCTTTTTCTGAGTGCGTCAGCACTGGCGGTCGACATCGACCAAGCCACCTATGGCTTCCCTCTGACCAACCCGTTCGAAGCGACCATCGCCACCACCCCGCCCGATCTTCGGCCCAAGCTGCCGAGTGACGACGAGATCAACCAGTCCGACTACAGCCTGACGATGCGCCCCGAGCGCGAGTTCAGCCTGCCGGACAACTTCTGGGCGGTGAAGAAACTCACCTACCGCATCGCCAAGCAGGACCACGCCGCGCCGCTGATCTTCCTGATCGCCGGCACGGGTGCGCGCTTTGACAGCAGCATCAACGAGTACCTGAAAAAGCTGTATTACCAGGCTGGCTACCACGTGGTGCAGCTGTCGTCGCCCACCAGCTTTGACTTCATCAGCGCCGCCTCGCGCTTCGCCACCCCGGGTATCACCCAGGAAGACGCGGAAGACATGTACCGCGTGATGCAAGCCGTGCGCGCACAGAACGCCTCGCTGCCGATCACCGACTTCTACCTCACCGGCTACAGCCTGGGTGGCCTGGATGCGGCATTTGTCAGCAAACTGGACGAGACCCGCCGCAGTTTCAACTTCAAGAAAGTGCTGCTGCTCAACCCGCCGGTCAACCTCTACACCTCGATCACCAACCTCGACAAGCTGGTACAGACCGAGGTCAAGGGCATCAACAACACCACCACCTTCTATGAGCTGGTGCTGAACAAACTGACCCGCTACTTCCAGCAAAAGGGCTACATCGACCTTAACGACGCCCTGCTCTACGACTTCCAGCAATCCAAGCAGCACCTGACCAACGAACAGATGGCCATGCTGATCGGCACCTCGTTCCGCTTTTCGGCCGCCGACATCGCCTTCACCTCGGACCTGATCAACCGCCGCGGCCTGATTATCCCGCCCAAATACCCGATCACCGAAAGCACCAGCCTCACGCCGTTCCTCAAGCGTGCGCTGCAATGCGACTTCGACTGCTACCTCACCGAGCAAGTGATCCCGATGTGGCGCGCCCGCTCCGATGGCGGCAGCCTGTTGCAACTGGTCGATCAGGTCAGCCTGTACGCCCTCAAGGACTACCTGCACAACAGCCCGAAAATCGCCGTCATGCACAACGCCGACGACGTGATCCTGGGCCCTGGCGACCTCGGCTTCCTGCGTAAAACCTTCGGCGATCGCTTGACCGTCTACCCGCTGGGCGGCCACTGCGGCAACCTCAATTACCGCGTCAACGCCGACGCCATGCTGGAGTTCTTCCGTGGCTAAATATCTTCTGCTGCTCGCCGCCCTGATGTGCGCAGGCGTGGCCAATGCCGACAACAGCAAGGCCCATGAACCGGTCAAGGTCGACGCCGATGGTTTCAAGGAACCGCTGTCCAAGCTCAAGTTCAACCCCGGCCTGGACCAGCGTGAATTCGAGCGTTCCTCGCTGACTGCGCTTAACGTCTACGACCCGCTGGAGTCGTGGAACCGCCGCGTGTACCACTTCAACTACCGCTTCGACCAATGGGTGTTCCTCCCGGTGGTGGACGGTTACCGCTACGTCACGCCAAGCTTCCTGCGCACCGGCGTGAGCAACTTCTTCAACAACCTGGGCGACGTGCCCAACCTGTTGAACAGCCTGCTGCAACTCAAGGGCCACCGCTCCCTGGAAACCACCGGGCGCCTGCTGCTCAACACCACCATCGGCATCGCCGGCCTGTGGGACCCGGCCACCGCCATGGGCCTGCCGCGCCAGAGCGAAGACTTCGGCCAGACCCTGGGCTTCTACGGCGTCCCCGGCGGCGCCTACCTGGTGCTGCCGATCTTCGGCCCATCGAACCTGCGCGACACCACCGGCCTGGTCGTCGACTACGGCGCAGAAACCGAGATCAACTTCCTCAACGTGTCCAAGGTCAGCGAAAACCACCCGGAAATCTGGGCCCTGCGCGCCGTGGACAAGCGCTACCAGACCAGCTTCCGTTATGGGCAAATGAACTCGCCGTTTGAGTACGAGAAGGTGCGGTACATCTATACCGAGTCGCGCAAGTTGCAGATTGCCGAGTAAACAGCGCCCACAAAAAAAGGCCATTCGATTGAATGGCCTTTTTTATTTAAAAAATCTTTACTTTCTTACTCGGCTAACTTCTTTAAAAACTGTCTTTCAAGAGGCTACCGGGGGTACGCCGTAATCATTCTCTTCCTTATCGCCTTGAGTCAGTAACTGGATAGACACCATTATAAAACCTACTACCGGTATCAAAAACCAAAGTATATAGGCCCCTGTAATGTTTACGTCATGCAGCCGTCGAAATGTCACTGACAACAGTGGAGGCAACATGAAAAACACATAAAAACCAAAGGGTACATAGAACCATGGACTCGAAAATACATCTGCCCATTGCGCAATAAAATAAGAAACCCAAACTACCATCGTGTCCATCAACGCAAACGACCAGTACTCCTTTCTAGACGCTCGACCACTGAACTTGACATAGTTTTTTATCGCTTGAAAACACACCTTCATCCTTAACCCCTACTCGATCCATTTTTATCACGCCCCTTCACATGAAGAGGCGCGACGCATCCTATAAATGCCTGGAAAATCGAACTGTAGGATTAAGCTTAAACAGCGTTTCAAACTGTACTCATTGTGAACTAATCAGCCCTTCGCCGCTCGCCATACCTTGCCCAGTACTTGAACAACGACCAATACCGCCGCCCCGGCAATCACTCCTGCAACGCCGTTGAGCAGCGTCGGCACCAACCAGGCCACCCCACCCGCGCCTTGGCTGACCGTCTCGATCCAGTGATGCACCACCGGCACGCCATGGGTGAGGATGCCACCGCCCACCAGGAACATCGCCGCCGTACCAATCACCGACAGGCTCTTCATCATGTACGGGGCCGCACGCAGAATCCCGCCGCCGATACCGCGCGCCATCTGGCCAGGCTTCTGCGTAAGCCACAGGCCCAGGTCGTCCAGCTTGACGATGCCGGCCACCAGCCCATAGACGCCGATGGTCATGACAATGGCGATACCCGACAGCACAACCACCTGCTGCATCAAAGGCGCGTCCGCCACCGTGCCCAGGGTGATGGCAATGATTTCGGCAGAGAGAATGAAGTCCGTGCGAATCGCGCCCTTGATCTTGTCCTTTTCAAAAGCCACCAGGTCGGTCGCCGGGTCCGCAACCGCTTCAACCAACTGCGCATGCTCAGCCTTGTCGTCGCTCTGACTGTGCAGAAATTTATGCGCGAGCTTCTCAAAGCCTTCAAAACACAGGTACGCCCCGCCCAGCATCAACAACGGCGTGACCGCCCAGGGTGCAAACGCACTGATCAACAAGGCGGCCGGCACCAGGATCAGCTTGTTGACGAACGAGCCCTTGGCCACCGCCCACACCACGGGAATCTCCCGCTCGGCGCGTACGCCCGAGACCTGCTGAGCATTAAGCGCCAAGTCATCGCCCAACACCCCGGCGGTTTTCTTGGCCGCCATTTTGGTCATCAACGCCACATCGTCGAGCACGGCGGCGATGTCATCGATCAATACCAACAAGCTGCTTCCTGCCATGATTCGGGCTTCCTGCGTTTAAAGTGCCGCGAATATACCGCGAGCGTTACGAAGGAATATAGACACCCGCACAAACAACGGTTGCTCTGCTTTTGATCTGGCTTGTGATCTCAGACGCCCCGTCAACCACGCTGGCCGAACGCAGGCTTGAATCCGTGGGTAACCCGGCAGGACGCCGGGTTAGCCGCCCCGCGCCATGGATGGCGCGTGGCGGCGGCCCACGGATTCAAGCCGGAGTGAGGGCACACCGAGCCTAAGCGAGGTGCCGAGTGGTGGGGCGAAGCGTTTTTGGTTACTTTTGGCGCTCTTCCAAAAGTGACCCGCTGTAAGAGCGGAACCATAAGGCGCCGTTACCGCAGCAATGGATATGTACTCCGACCAAAAATCCCCGGCGACCACCACATAGCCTTCGCGAGCAAGCCCGCTCCCACAGTTGGATCGAGTGACATCAGTAAGTCAGTGAACAATCAATAGACCGCTATCGCAGGCAAGCCAGCTCCCACATTTTGACCGTGGGCCATCAGCAAAATAGTGTTCGCCTTTGAGGCCATCAGGACTGCCAGCCACCTCCCAAGCTCTGGATCAACGCCACACTGCCCTCCCACAGTTGGATCGAGTGGCATCAGTAAGACAGTGGACAATCAATAGGCCGCTATCGCAGGCAAGCCAGCTCCCACAATTTGACTGTGGTCCATCAGCAAAATAGCGGGCCATCAGGGCTGCCAACCGCCCCCCAAACTCTGGATCAACGCCACACTCCCCTGACTCAACTGCCCCTGCGTATCCCGCAAATTCTGCTCGGCCTGCAGCAACACCAACTGCTGGGTCAACACCGCCTCACGACTCACAGTGCCCGCACGCAATTGCGCCTCCTGGCTGCCAAACAATTGCTGATTACGCGCAAACACCTGCTGGAACGCATCCGCCTGCGTCTGCAGATGATTGATCGCCGACAGGTTGTCCTCGACGTTCTGCAACGCACTGAGCACCGTGCCACGGTAGTTGGCCGCAATCTGGTCATAACTCGCCTCAGTCTGCTTGACCGCCGCTTCTCGGGCGCCGCCATCAAAGATTGTCTCCGCCAACGCCGGCCCCAAGGTCCAGATACGGTTAGGCAGCGAGAACAAACCGCCCAGCGCACTGCCGCGATAGCCCAATGACGCGGTGAGGTCCAGGGTCGGGAAAAACGCCGCTTCGGCCACGCCGATCTTGGCATTCGCCGCCGCCGCCGAACGCTCGGCCGCCACCACATCGGGCCGGCGTTGCAGCAAGGTCGACGGCAAGGTCAACGGCGGCCGGGGCACCACGAAGCTGAAGTCAGTGCGCGGCGCCACGCTGAACTCACTGGGCGCCATGCCCACCAGCACCGCCAGGGCATGCTCATATTGTTCACGGTCGCGCAGCGAGGTTTGCAGGTCGGCAATCGAGGTGGTCAGTTGGTCCTGGGCCACCAGCAACTGGTCGTTGGTCGCCACGCCCTGGGTGAACTGGGCCTGGATCATGTCCAGCAATTGCTGATTGATGGCTTGTTGCTGTTGCAGCAGGCGCACATCGATGTCCATCTGTCGCAACGCCAGGTAGTTGCTCGCCACGCTGGAACTGATGGACAACCGCACCCCGGCCAGCAACGCGTCGGATTGCTGCGCCGTGGCCTGGCTCGACTCAATGCCTCGGCGCACCTGGCCCCACAGGTCCGGCTCCCAACTGGCGGTGAGGGTGGCACTCACGCTGTTTTTCACCCCGGTGGACGTCGCGGCGCTGGAGGTGGTGCCGTCACCGCCCTCCCCCCGCGATCCCGACAGCCCCACGCCCACTGTCGGCCACAACCCGGCACGGCTCGACGCCACCTGCGCCTGGGCCAACCGGTACGCCGCCTCCGCCGCGATGATCGACTGGTTAGCCTTGGCCGAGCGTGCCACCAGGTCGTTCAGCACCGGGTCCTGATAGGCCAGCCACCACTGGCTGTCCAAAGCGCCCTGGGGGTTGGACACCGCACGCTGCCACTGCGCGCCTTCCTTGAACGTCTGCGGCAATGGCATCGCGGGTTTCCGGTAGTCGGGCCCGACCATGCAACCGCCAAGCACCAGGCTGAGGAACAGCACGCTGTATCGAAGTTTCATGACCTTGCTTCCTTGTGCCGCCCCAGGCGTTGCGACGCCCGGTCGAGCCAGAGGTAAATCACCGGGGTGGTGTAGAGCGTCAGCACCTGGCTGAGCAAAAGGCCACCAATAATCGAAATCCCCAAGGGCCGGCGCAGCTCGGAGCCGTAGCCATGCCCCAGCACCAGCGGCAACGCCCCGAGGATGGCCGCCAGGGTGGTCATCATGATCGGCCGAAAGCGGATCAGGCACGCGCGGCGAATCGCTTCCTTGGCCGTGAGCCCGAACTCGCGCCGCTCGGTGATTGCGAAATCGATCATCATGATCGCGTTCTTCTTCACGATACCAATCAACAGAATCACCCCCACCAGCGCAATGATCGACAGCTCGGTGCCGGTCAGCAGCAACGCAATCAACGCACCGACACCCGCCGACGGCAACGTGGACAGGATGGTCAGTGGGTGCATCAGGTTTTCGTACAGAATGCCCAGCACGATGTACACCGACAGCAGCGCCGCGACGATCAGCAGCGGCTCGCTGGCCACCGACGACTGGAACACCTGGGCCGTGCCGGCAAACTGGCCGGTGACGCTGGCCGGCATGCGCAGTTGCTTCACCGCGTCATCCACCAGTGCCGTGGCCTGGCCGATCGACGTGCCCGGGGCGAGGTTGAACGAGACCGTCACCGCCGGGAACGTGCCCTGGTGGCTGATGGAAATGGCCGTGCGCGAAACCGTGTTATCCGCCAGGGCCGACAGCGGCACCAACGTTGCCGGGCTGGCCAGGTTCGGCGTGGCCGTGGTGCCCTTGGCCGCCACCGCCGCGCTGCCGGTGGGCACATAAATGCCTTTGAGCGCCGTCGGGTCGCTCCAGTACTCAGGGGCAATTTCCATCACCACATGGTACTGGTTGGCGGCGCGGTAAAGGGTCGAGACCTGGCGCTGGCCAAACGCGTCGTACAGCGTCTGGTCCACCGCCGACATGCCCACCCCAAGCCGCGCCGCCGTGTCGCGGTTGATCTGCACATTGGCCAGCAGGCTGTTGTCCTGCTGGTCGGTATTCAGGTCGGTCAGTTGCGGCAGCGTGTGCAGCACCGCCACCACCTTGGGCACCCATTCATCCAGGGATTGCTGGTCATCGGCGGTCAGGGTGTATTGATACTGCGCGCCACTTTGCCGACCGCCCACGGTGATGTCCTGGGCGGCCTGCAAGAACAGCTTGGTGCCCGGCATATCGCCCAGGGTGTGGCGGATCTGGCCAATCACATCGGTGGCGCTGTCCTTGCGCTGATCGATGGGCTTGAGCAGCACAAACAACTGCGCGCTGTTGACCGCTCCCCCGCCCCCGCCACCGCCGCCCACAAACCCGGCGGCGGTTTCCACATTGGGGTTCTGCATGACCTTGTGGTTGATCGCGGTGAAGTCCTTTTGCATCGCCCCGTAGGAAATGCTCTGCGCCGCAATGATGCTGCCCTGCAGGCGCCCGGTGTCTTCCTGGGGGAAAAAGCCCTTGGGCACCAGCACGTACAACACTCCCGCGAGTACGATCACCAGCACCGTCACCAGGCCCATCAGGATCGAATGGTCGATCACCCAACCGAGGGTGCGGTCATAGAAGCGATGGAAGCGTGAGTCCGGGTGCTCGTTGCCCTCATGCACCGCTTTAGGCGCGCGCAGCAACACGCTGGCGAGCATCGGCGTGACCGTCAGCGAGATCAGCATCGAGATCACGATGGCCACCGACAACGACACCGAGAACTCGCGAAACAGCCGCCCGACAATCCCGCCCATCAACAGCAGCGGTATAAACACCGCCACCAGCGACACGCTGATGGTCAGCACCGTGAACCCCACTTCCCGCGCCCCGGCCAGGGCCGCTTCCACCCGGGTCTTGCCGCGCTCCAGGTGGCGCATGATGTTTTCCACCACCACGATGGCGTCATCCACCACGAAACCGGTGGAAATGGTCAGCGCCATCAGCGACAGGTTGTTCAGGCTGTAGCCCAGAAAGTACATGGCGCCAAACGTGCCGAGCAACGACAGCGGCACCACCACGGCCGGCACCAAAGTACTGCGCCAGTCGCGGAAGAAACCAAAGGTCACCAGCGTCACCAGCAGGATAGACGCCAGCAAGGTCACTTCCACGTCATGCAGCGACGCCCGAATGGTGGTGGTGCGGTCCATCAGCAGGTTGAGTTTGATCGAGGCCGGGATCGAGCTTTGCAAAAACGGCAGCGACGCCTTCACCGCGTCCACGGTATCGATCACGTTCGCGCCCGGCTGCTTGAACACCACCAGCAGCACGGCCGGCTTGCCGTTGGACAGACCGAAGTTGCGCAGGTCCTGCACGTCTTGACGCACATAGCCCAGGTCCGAGATATGGATCAGCTCGCCGTTATGGGTCTTGACCACCAGCGGCCCGTAATCGTTGGGGTCAAGCAACTGGTCATTGGCGCCGATGCCATAGGAGCGGTCGCCCACCGCCACATTGCCCTTGGGCAGGTTGGCGTTGGACGCGCCAATCACCTGGCGCACTTGCTCAAGGCTCACCCCGTACCTATTGAGCCGGTCCGGATTCAGCTCAATGCGCACCGCCGGCAGCGCACCGCCGCCCACCGTCACATCGCCCACGCCCGTGGTCTGCAACAGGCGCTGTTCCAGCACCGTCGAAGCGGCGTCGTACATCTGCCCCGGCGTGGCGCTGTCGGAGGTCAGGCTGATAATCAGGATCGGCGAGTCAGCCGGGTTGACCTTGCGGTAGGTCGGGTTGCCCGACAGGTCGCTGGGCAGGTTGCTGCGTGCGGCGTTGATGGCCGCCTGCACGTCCCGCGCCGCACCGTCGATATCGCGGTTCAAGTCAAACTGCATGGTGATGCGCGTGGAACCCAGGCTGCTGGCGGAGGTCATTTGCGTGACCCCGGCGATCTGGCCGAACTGACGCTCCAGCGGCGTGGCCACGGAGCTGGCGACGGTGGTCGGGTCGGCGCCGGGCAACGAGGCGCTGACGCTGATGGTCGGGAAGTCGACTTCCGGCAGCGGCGCCACCGGCAACAGGTTGAACGCCAGCACGCCAAACAGCGCGAGTCCGGCCGCCAGCAAGGTGGTGGCTATGGGGCGATGGATAAACGGCGCGCTGAGGTTCATCGCATCATGGCTCGACCGCCGCACGCCGGCTGAAACGCTCGCCCAGGCCGTGCATGGCGAGGAAGATCACCGGGGTGGAAAACAGCGTGAGCAACTGGCTCAGCAGCAGGCCGCCGATGATTGCGATGCCCAGCGGGTGACGCAGTTCCGAACCAATCCCCGTGCCCAGCGCCAACGGCACCGCACCGAACAGCGAGGCCATGCTGGTCATCAGGATCGGCCGGAACCGCAGCTCCGCCGCCTGGCGAATCGCAGCCACCGGGCTCAAACCGCCTTCACGCAACAGCTCCAGGGCGAAGTCGACCATCATGATGCCGTTCTTCATCACAATGCCGATCAGCAACACGATGCCGATCAAACCGATGATGTCGAACTGCGTGCCGGTCAGCAGCAGCGCCAGCAACGCACCGAGGGCCGCCGAGAGCAAGGTCGAGAGGATGGTCACCGGGTGCACGAAGCTCTCGTACAGAATGCCGAGCATCAGGTACACCACCACAATCGCCGCCAACACCAGGAACACCTGGTTCGACAATGACGCCTGGAACGTCGCCGCCGCGCCCTCCAGGTTGGCCTGCACCGACAGCGGCAGGCCGACCTGGGCTTCGATGTCCTGCAAACGCGTGACCGCCGCGCCCAACGTTTGGCCGGGCGCAAGGTTGAAAGACACGTCTGCATAGGGAAACTGCCCCAGGCGGTTGATGGTCACCGGCGTGCGCACCACTTCCAGGGTCGCCATGCTCGACAGCGGCGCCACGCCGCCCGAGGGAATGTCCACGTACAAGCCGGTGAGCAAGTCCGGCAGGTTGCGCGGCGGATGGTCGGTGGCGATCACCACGTGGTACTGGTTGAGCTGGGTGTAGATAGTCGACACCTGGCGCTGGCCAAAGGCGTCGTACAGCACATCGTCGATGGCTTGCGGGGTGATGCCCAGGCGCGAGGCGGTGGCGCGGTCGAAGGTCAGCTTGATCTGGTTGCCGAACTGCATGGCCTGGCTTTGCACATCGGTGAACATCGGGTCTTTCTTGATCGCGGTGAGCAGTTTGGTGGTCCACTGCTCCAGCTCATCCGGGTCGGTGGCTTGCAGGCCCAGGCGATAGCTGGTGGTGGACACCGTGGCATCCAGGGTCAGGTCCTGCACCGAGTGCAGGTACAGGCGGATGCCGGCGTCATCGGCATTGGCGTCCGCGAGGCGGCGGATCACGGCGGTGCTGCTGTCACGCTCGCCACGGGGCTTGAGGTTGATCAGCAGGTTGCCTTGGTTGATGGTCGGGTTGGTCTGGTCGATACCCACGAACGAGGACAGGCTCTGCACGGCCGGATCCTTGAGAATGCGCGCGGCCAAACGTTGCTGCTCAACCTGCATCTGCTGGAACGAAACGGTCGGCGACGCCTGGGAAATACCTTGGATCAGGCCGGTGTCCTGGTCCGGGAAAAACCCCTTGGGCATGATCACCAACGTGAACAAGGTGAGTGCCGCCGTGAGCACCACCGAGATCAGCGTGAGGGTGCGGTGTGCCAGTACCCAGTCCAGGCCGCGTACGTAATGACGGTTGATCCGGTCGAAGAAATCCGGCCGGCGCTCCTCGTGCTCGGACTTGAGCATGCGTGCGCACATCATCGGTGTGAGCGTCAGGGAGATCACCGCCGAAATCACGATGGTCACCGCCACGGTCATGGCGAATTCGCGGAACAACCGTCCCACCACATCGCCCATGAACAGCAGCGGGATCATCACCGCAATCAGCGCGATGGACAGCGAAATGATGGTGAAGCCGATCTGCTCGGCGCCCTTGAGTGCGGCCTGCAAGGGCGTGTCGCCCGCCTCCAGGTAACGGGTGATGTTTTCGATCATGACGATGGCGTCATCCACCACAAACCCGATGGCGATGGTCAGCGCCATCAGCGTCAGGTTGTTCAGCGAAAACCCCAGGGCGTAGGCCACTGCCAGGGTGCCGATCAGCGTCAGCGGGATGGTGACCGCAGGGATGATCGTCGCCGGGATATTGCGCAGGAACAGGAAGATCACGATCACCACCAGCAATATCGCCAGCCCCAGCTCGTATTGCACATCGGTGACCGAGGCGCGGATGGTCTGGGTGCGGTCGGTCAGCACCGCCACCTTCAAGGTGCCCGGCAGGCTGGCGCGCAACTTGGGCAGCAGTTGCTGCACGCGGTCGACCACCTCGATCACGTTGGCCCCCGGCTGGCGCTGGATATTCAGCACGATGGACGGCGTGTCATTGGTCCAGGCCGCCTGGCGCGGGTTCTCCGGCCCCTGGGTGGAACTGGCGATCTGCGACAGGCGGATCGGCGCGCCATTCTTGTAGGCGATCACCAGGTCGCGGTATTCCTCGGCCGATTGCAGTTGGTCGTTGGCCCCGATGGAATACGCCTGGAACTTGCCATCGATATTACCCTTCGCCTGGTTGACGTTGGCCGTGCCCAGTGAGGTGCGCAGGTCATCCAGAGACAGCCCGAGGCTGTTCAGCGCCGAGGTGTTGGCCTCCACCCGCACGGCCGGGCGCTGGCCGCCGCTGATAGTGACCAGGCCGACACCGGTGATCTGCGAGATCTTCTGCGCCAGGCGCGTGTCGGCCAGGTCTTCGACCTTGGTCAGCGGAAGCACGTCGGAGGTCAGTGACAGGGTCAGTACCGGCGCATCAGCCGGGTTGACCTTGCTGTACACCGGTGGGTACGGCAGGTTCGCCGGCAGGAAGGTGCCCGCCGCGTTGATCGCCGCCTGCACTTCTTGTTCGGCCACGTCCAGGGACAGCGACAGGTCGAACTGCAGGGTCACCACCGAGGCGCCGTCCGAGCTGGTGGAGTTCATCGACTTGAGCCCCGGCATTTCACCGAGCTGGCGCTCCAGCGGCGCGGTGATCGAGGAACTGACCACATCCGGGCTGGCGCCGGGGTATTGGGTGAAGACCTGGATGGTCGGGTAATCCACCTCGGGCAGCGCCGACACCGACAGCAAGTGATACCCCAACAGGCCGAGCAGCAGCACCGCCACCATCATCAGGGTGGTGGCGACTGGGCGTTCGATAAAGGGCCGCGAAATGTTCATGCTCGGCAGCTCCTCACTGGGCGACGACCTTCACCACAGAGCCATCGTCCAGTTTGTCGGCGCCCTCGGTGACCACCTGCTCGCCGGCCTTGACGCCGTTGTCGAGCACCGCCGACACGTCGCCGGTGGAGGGGCCGGTCTGAATCGTGCGCAGGCTGGCCTTGTTGCCATTCACCACAAACACAAAGTCGCCTTTGCTGCCGTGCTGGATCGCACGGGTGGGCACCACGGCGATCTGGCTCAAGGTGTCGGCTTTGAGCCGTGCGTTGACGAACTGATTGGGGAACAGCGCATTGCCCGAATCGTCGAACTGCGCCTTGACCTTGATCGTGCCGGTGCTGGTGTCCACCTGGTTATCCAGGGCCAACAGGCTGCCGGTGGCCAGCAAGGACTTCTTGTTGCGGTCGTAGGCCAGCACGGGCACGGCGCCACGGGCCAGGGCCTGGTCGATTGCTCCCAAGTCATCCTCGGGCACGGCAAACACCACGGTGGCTGGGCTCATCTGGGTGATCACCACAATGCCGGTGGTGCTGGCGGTGGTGACATAGTTGCCGGGGTCGACCAGCCGCAAACCGACCACGCCATCCACCGGTGAGGTGATGGTGCAGTAGCTCAGTTGCACTTCGAGGTTTTGCACATTGCCTTGGTCGGCGGCCACGGTGCCTTGTTGCTGCTGGACCAGGGAGGCTTGAGTGTCGAGGGTTTGCTGGCTGGTGGAACCGGCCTTGACCAGGTCGCGGTAACGGGCGAGGTCACGCTGGGCATTGCTCAACACCGCCTGGTCATGGGCCAGGGTGCCCTTGGCCACGGCCAGTTGCGCCTTGAGCGCGCGGTCGTCAATGCGGGCGATGACCTGGCCCTTGCTCACGTGCTGGCCTTCCTTGAACTCCACGCTGCTAAGAATCCCGTCGACCTGGCTGACCACGGTGACGCTGCGCGTCGGTGTCACGGTGCCCAGCGCGTCGATGTACACCGGCACATCCTGCAACACCACCGGCACCACCGCGACGGGCTCGCCGGGAGACGGTGGCTTGCCTTTATGGGCGCCTCCCATCAGGTGCATGCCCAGGCCGACCACCAGCGCGATGACCAACAACGCGCCAACACCCCAGGCGAACGTACGTCGTCTGCTTTTCTCCACGGTTTCTCACTCGAACGCCGAATACAGGACAGAACGGCAACCGGCAAAGGTCGCGTCGTTGCCCTGAACTCTAGCAGCCCGCCCTTCGCCTGCCTGTACTACCTTGAATGCGTTCAGCCTCAAGACAGACAATGTCAGTGTAACGCCCGTGATACGTGGGCTGCGGCGGGATTCTTGAGCGCTGCGCAAAGCCGGTGCTACCATGCGCAACCGCCAGTCTTGGCAAGGAAACTCCAGGTTTATGAGCAGCATTCGCGAGCGCAACAAAGAAAAAATCCTGCGGGCGGCCAGCGAGGAGTTTGCCGACAAAGGCTTCGCCGCGACCAAAACCAGCGACATCGCCGCCAAGGCCGGGCTGCCCAAGCCCAACGTCTATTACTACTTCAAGTCCAAGGACAACCTCTACCGCGAGGTGCTCGAAAGCATCATCGAGCCGATCCTGGCCGCGTCCACGCCCTTCAACCCCGAGGGCGAACCATCGGTCGTGCTGAGCAACTACATCCGCTCGAAGATCCGCATCTCCCGCGACCTGCCGTTTGCCTCCAAGGTCTTCGCCAGCGAAATCATGCACGGCGCACCGCACTTGAGCGCCGATCAGGTCGAGCAACTCAACGCCCAGGCCAAGCACAACATCGACTGCATCCAGAACTGGGTCGACCGCGGCCTGATCGCCGCCATCGACCCCAACCACCTGATGTTCAGCATCTGGGCGGCGACGCAGACGTACGCGGATTTCGACTGGCAGATTTCGGCGGTGACCGGGAAGGCCAAGCTGGATGAGGCGGATTATGAAGCGGCGGCGTTGACGATCATTCGGTTGGTGTTGAAGGGGTGTGAGCCGGACTGATAGATCGGGGTATGGCTATCGCAGGCAAGCCAGCTCCCACACTTGATCCGCGCCAGACACACATTGTATGAACACTGCGAGCCCCCTGTGGGAGCGGGCTTGCCCGCGATAGCGCCAGTTCAGACACATCCTGCCAAAAGCCCGCCAACCAGCACCACACACCGCGACCTAGCCTCTCAGAACCCCCATTGAAGAGAGGCCAAGGAATGCCTGATCTCCCCGCTTCAAAGCGCCTGCGCATCGGCCGCTATGACGAACCCAACCGCATCTATTTATTGACGACCAACACCCTGGATCGCGAACCCATTTTCCAGGACTTCAAACTCGGTCGCCTGGTGGTTCAACAATTCAGGATTGCCCAGTACCAGGGCCTGGCGACCTCCTTGGCGTGGGTCGTCATGCCTGATCATTTCCACTGGCTCATCTCGCTGGAGAAAGGCTCACTTGCTGATTTGATGCGTCAAGTGAAGTCCAAAAGTACTCGCGTGGTGAATGCAGTCGCCGGGCGCCAAGGTCGACTCTGGCAACCCGGCTTTCACGACCATGCGGTGCGCCGTGAAGAAAGCCTTGAAGGCATCGCTCGATACATTGTGGCCAATCCATTGAGAGCCGGGCTGGTAAAGAAATTTGGCGACTACCCGCTGTGGGATGCCATTTGGCTTTGACTTGAGAGCGCGTCGTCTGCATCGCGGGCAAGCCCGCACCCACATTGGCCGGTGTGAACACCATCAAACCCTGTGGGAGCGGGCTTGCCCGCGATGAGGCCCTTCCAGTCACCTTACAATCAAGCCGACACCCCCGCATCCGCCAACAACCCTACCCCCTCAATCGCCGTAATCGCGCACTGCTCATCAATGTCCGACGTATCCCCGCTGATCCCGATCGCCCCCAACACCACCCCTTCCCCATTGCGAATCAACACACCACCCGGGGCCGGCACGACGCTGCCCTGCCCCAGGCTGTTCAGCGCAGCGATAAACGCCGGCCGCTGTTGGGCGTCCAGCGCCAGCAGGCGTGAGCCTTTGCCCAGGGCGATCGCGCCCCAGGCCTTGCCGATGGCGATCTGTGGGCGCAGCAGGCTGGCGCCGTCTTCGCGTTGCAGGGTGATCAGGTGGCCGCCGCTGTCGAGCACCGCAATGGTCAGCGGCGCCGCGGAAATGGTGCGGCCGGCGTTCAAGGCCTGGCTGGCCAGTTGAGTGGCAATTTTCAAGGTTAAAGCGCTCATGGTGCCGTCCTTCTTTTGTTATTGGGAAAGCGGTGGAGGTCTGTTTGATCAGATGCTCGATCAAACAAATAGAACACAATGACATTTGTTTTTGTATACAATATTTTCGCACAAAGCTTCCATACGTCGAAAAAATGCCTTCCGACGAACGCAAAGGCCACCGAATAAAATGGATTGACCTGCGCCGCTCGCCGTGAATACACTTTGAACAGACACCACTTGTATACAATTACAAAACGCAAGAGGCACCAAAACCATGAGCAAAATGAGAGCAATCGAAGCCGCCGTTCTGGTGATGCGCCGTGAAGGTGTGGACACTGCCTTCGGTATCCCAGGCGCCGCAATCAACCCGCTGTACTCGGCTTTGCAGAAAGTGGGTGGCATCGATCACGTCCTTGCTCGCCACGTTGAAGGCGCCTCCCACATGGCCGAGGGCTACACCCGCACCAAGGCTGGCAATATCGGCGTGTGCATCGGCACCTCGGGTCCGGCGGGCACCGACATGGTCACTGGCTTGTACAGCGCCTCGGCCGACTCGATCCCTATTCTGTGCATCACCGGCCAAGCGCCACGTGCCCGCATGCACAAGGAAGACTTCCAGGCCGTGGACATCACCAGCATCGTCAAGCCGGTGACCAAGTGGGCCACCACTGTGCTGGAACCGGGCCAAGTGCCTTACGCGTTCCAGAAAGCCTTCTATGAAATGCGCTCCGGCCGCCCAGGCCCGGTGCTGATCGACCTGCCGTTCGACGTGCAGATGGCCGAGATCGAGTTTGATATCGACGCCTACCAGCCGCTGCCCCTGGCCAAACCACTGGCGACCCGCGTGCAGGTGGAGAAAGCCCTGGCGCTGCTGGACCAGGCTGAACGCCCACTGCTGGTCAGCGGTGGCGGCGTGATCAACGCCGACGCCAGCGAACTGCTGGTGGAATTTGCTGAACTCACCGGCATCCCGGTCATCCCGACCCTGATGGGCTGGGGCACCATCCCGGACGATCACCCGCAAATGGTGGGTATGGTCGGCCTGCAAACTTCCCACCGTTACGGCAACGCGACGATGCTCAAGTCGGACGTGGTGCTCGGCATCGGCAACCGCTGGGCCAACCGCCACACCGGTTCGGTCGAGGTGTACACCGAAGGCCGCAAGTTCATTCACGTCGACATCGAGCCGACGCAGATTGGCCGCGTCTTCACCCCGGACCTGGGCATCGTCTCCGACGCCGGTTCCGCCCTGACGATGTTCATTGAAGTGGCCCGCGAGTGGAAAGCCGCCGGCAAGCTCAAGGACCGCAGCGCCTGGTTGAACGACTGCCAGCAGCGCAAAGCCACGCTGCACCGCAAGACCCACTTCGACAACGTGCCGGTCAAGCCGCAGCGCGTATACGAAGAGATGAACCAGGTGTTCGGCAAAGACACCTGCTACGTCAGCACCATCGGCCTGTCGCAGATTGCCGGCGCGCAATTCCTGCACGTGTACAAGCCACGTCACTGGATCAACTGCGGCCAGGCGGGCCCATTGGGCTGGACCATTCCGGCTGCTCTGGGCGTGGTCAAGGCGGATCCAACCCGTAAAGTCGTGGCGTTGTCGGGCGACTACGACTTCCAGTTCATGATCGAAGAGCTGGCCGTGGGCGCGCAGTTCAAGCTGCCGTACATCCACGTGGTGGTGAACAACTCCTACCTGGGCTTGATCCGCCAGGCGCAACGCGGTTTCGAGATGGACTACTGCGTGCAGCTGTCCTTCGACAACCTCAACGCGCCGGAACTCAATGGCTATGGCGTGGACCACGTGGCCGTCGCCGAAGGCCTGGGTTGCAAGGCCCTGCGCGTGTTCGAGCCTGGGCAGATTGCACCTGCGTTGCGCAAGGCTGAGGAAATGATCGAAGAATTCAAGGTTCCGGTGATCGTTGAGATTATTCTGGAACGCGTGACCAACATTTCCATGGGCACCGAGATCAACGCCGTCAACGAATTCGAAGATCTGGCACTGGTCGGCAACGATGCGCCGACTGCCATTTCCCTGCTCGATTAAGGAGAACCCTATGCCGCGCTTTGCTGCCAACCTGTCCATGCTGTTTACCGAACAGGACTTTCTCGCCCGTTTCAAAGCGGCCGCCGATGCGGGCTTCCAGGGTGTGGAATACCTGTTCCCCTACGAGTTCAGCTCTGCCGAGATCAAGGCACAGCTGGACGCCAATGGCCTGACCCAAGTGCTGTTCAACCTGCCGGCCGGTGACTGGGCCAAGGGCGAACGCGGCCTGGCCTGTCACCCGGACCGGGTCGAAGAGTTCCGTGCCGGGGTCAAGCTGGCCATCGCCTACGCCCAGGTACTGGGCAACACCCAGGTCAACTGCCTGGCAGGTATCCGGCCACAGGGCGTTGACGATGAAACCGTCGAAAAGACCTTCGTCGCCAACCTCAAGTACGCCGCCGAGAAGCTGCAGGCGGCGGGGATCAAGCTGGTGATGGAGATGATCAACACCCGCGATATCCCAGGCTTCTATCTGAACAACACGGCGCAGGCCCTGTCGATTCGCGAGCAGGTGGGCAGCGCCAACCTGTTCCTGCAATACGACATCTATCACATGCAAATCATGGAAGGCGACCTGGCCCGCACCATGGCCACCCACCTGGATGACATCAACCATATCCAGCTGGCGGACAACCCAGGGCGCAACGAGCCGGGTACCGGTGAGATCAACTACCGCTTCCTGTTCGAACACCTGGACCGCATCGGCTACACCGGTTGGGTCGGCTGTGAATACAAGCCGCTGACCACCACCGAGGCAGGCCTGGGCTGGCTCAAGAGCCACAACGCGATCTAGAAGAACAAACACAAAACAAAATGTGGGAGCTGGCTTGCCTGCGATGCAGGCACCGCGGTGTTTCAGGCATAGCCAGTTGATGCCATCGCAGGCAAGCCAGCTCCCACATTGGGCCTGAGGCGTTTGGCAGGTCGCGACATACCGAATAACAAGAGGATTTTGATCATGGCTAAAATCGGATTCATCGGCACCGGCATCATGGGCCAACCCATGGCCGCCAACCTGCAGAAAGCAGGTCACCAACTGTTCCTCTCCGAGCATCACGGCAAGGCACCGCAAGCCTTGATCGACGCCGGTGCCGTGGCCCTGGCCAACCCGCAGCAAGTCGCCCAGGAAGCCGAGTTCATCATCGTGATGGTGCCCGACACCCCGCAGGTTGACGACGTGCTGTTTCGTAAAGACGGCGTGGCCGCAGGCCTGTCGCCAAACAAGGTCGTGATCGACATGAGTTCGATCTCGCCGACCGCCACCAAGGCGTTTGCCGCCAAGATCAACGAGACCGGCGCGCAGTACCTCGACGCGCCAGTGTCCGGTGGTGAAGTGGGCGCCAAGGCCGGCACCCTGAGCATCATGATCGGCGGCGAGCCGCAGACCTTCGAACGCGCCCTGCCGTTGTTCCAGGCCATGGGCAAGAACATCACCCGGGTGGGCGGCAACGGTGACGGCCAGACCGCCAAGGTCGCCAACCAGATCATCGTCGCGCTGAACATCCAGGCGGTGGCCGAAGCGCTGCTGTTCGCCTCCAAGAACGGCGCCGATCCAGCCAAGGTGCGTGAAGCGCTGATGGGCGGTTTTGCTTCGTCGAAAATCCTCGAAGTGCACGGCGAGCGCATGATCAAGGGCACCTTCGACCCGGGCTTCCGCATCAACCTGCACCAGAAGGATTTGAACCTGGCCCTGGCCGGCGCCAAGGAGCTGGGGATCAACCTGCCCAACACCGCCGGCACCCAGCAAGTGTTCAGCACCTGCACCGCGATTGGCGGCGGCAACTGGGACCACTCGGCGCTGATCAAGGGGCTGGAGCATATGGCGAATTTCTCGATTCGCGATAAATAACCCCGCCACACCCCCACCTGTAGGAGCCGGCTTGCCGGCGATGGGGCCAGCTGCATGTTGCACAAGGCTTGAGGCCGCCATCGCCGGCAAGCCGGGCTCCTACAGGGTTTCATCGTGTTTCCAATAATAAGAACCCCCGGGAGCCCGCTTATGTCGGTCGATCCGCAACACCTGCTTCGCGAGCTGTTTGCCACAGCCATCGACGCCGCCCACCCCCGGCAAGTCCTTGAACCCTATCTGCCTGCCGACCGCAGTGGCCGTGTGATCGTGATCGGCGCCGGCAAGGCTGCCGCCGCCATGGCCCTCGTCGTGGAAAATTGCTGGCAGGGCGAAGTCAGCGGCCTTGTCGTCACCCGCTACGGCCACGGCGCCCCTTGCAAGAAAATCGAAGTGGTCGAAGCCGCGCACCCGGTGCCCGATGCGGCCGGCCTGGCCGTGGCCAAGCGTGTGCTGGAATTGATCAGCAACCTCAGCGAAAAAGATCGGGTGATCTTCCTGCTCTCCGGTGGCGGCTCGGCGCTGCTTGCCCTGCCCGCCGAAGGCATCACCCTGGCCGACAAGCAAGCCATCAACAAAGCCCTGCTCAAATCCGGCGCGACCATTGGCGAGATGAATTGCGTGCGCAAGCACCTCTCGGCGATCAAGGGTGGCCGGCTGGCCAAGGCCGCGTGGCCGGCCACGGTGTACACCTACGCGATTTCCGATGTGCCGGGCGACCAGGCCACGGTGATTGCCTCCGGCCCCACCGTTGGCGACCCGAGCACCTCGGCACAAGCCTTGGCGATCCTCAAACGCTACAGCATCGACGCCCCCGCCTCGGTGCGCAGCTGGCTGCAGAACCCGGCCTCGGAAACCGTCAAACCCGGCGACCCGGTGCTCGCGCGCAGCCACTTCCAGTTGATCGCCCGCCCGCAGCAATCGCTGGAAGCCGTGGCGGTGAAAGTCCGCCAGGCCGGCTTCAGCCCGCTGATCCTCGGCGACCTGGAAGGCGAAGCCCGCGACGTGGCCAAAGTGCATGCCGGCATTGCGCGGCAGATCGTGCAGCACGGCCAGCCACTGGCGGCGCCGTGCGTGATTCTGTCGGGCGGTGAAACCACCGTCACCGTGCGCGGCAATGGCCGTGGCGGGCGCAACGCCGAGTTCCTGTTGAGCCTCACCGACAGCCTCAAGGGCCTGCCGGGCGTGTACGCCCTGGCCGGTGACACCGACGGCATCGACGGCTCCGAAGACAACGCCGGCGCGATCATGACGCCGTGCAGCTATTCGCGCGCCGAAGCCCTCGGCCTGTCGGCCAGCGACGAGTTGGATAACAACAACGGCTACAGCTACTTCGCCGCCCTCGACGGGTTGATCGTCACCGAGCCGACGCGCACCAACGTCAACGACTTCCGCGCCATTCTGATCCTTGGGAACCCGACACATGACGCCTGACAAGAAGGTCAAGATCCTCGCCACCCTCGGCCCGGCCACCGACGGCATCGATGACATCCGCGAGTTGGTGGAAGCCGGGGTGAACATCTTTCGCCTCAACTTCAGCCACGGCGACCACGCCGACCACGCGCAGCGCTACCAGTGGATCCGCCAGGTGGAGCGCCAGCTCAATTACCCGCTGGGCATCCTGATGGACCTGCAAGGGCCGAAACTGCGCGTCGGGCGTTTTGCCGAAGGCAAGGTGCAACTGGTGCGCGGCCAGGCATTGCGCCTGGACCTGGACCCAACGCCGGGCGACCAGTGCCGGGTCAACCTGCCTCACCCGGAAATCATCGCGGCGCTGGAACCCGGCATGGACCTGCTGCTGGATGACGGCAAGCTGCGCCTGCGGGTCATCACCAAACATGCCGACGCCATCGACACCACGGTGCTCAATGGCGGCGAGCTGTCGGACCGCAAAGGCGTGAATGTGCCGCAAGCCCTGCTGGAACTCAGCCCACTGACCGCCAAGGACCGGCGCGACCTGAGCTTCGGCCTGGAACTGGGCGTGGACTGGGTGGCGCTGTCGTTCGTGCAACGCCCGGAAGACATCCGCGAGGCCCGCGAGCTGATCGGCGACAAGGCCTTCCTGATGGCCAAGATCGAGAAGCCTTCGGCCGTGCAACGCCTGCAGGAAATTGCCGAGCTGAGCGATGCGATTATGGTGGCCAGAGGCGACCTGGGCGTGGAAGTGCCTGCCGAAAGCGTGCCGCAGATCCAGAAAGACATCATCAGCACCTGCCGTCAGCTGGGCAAACCGGTGGTGGTGGCGACGCAGATGCTCGAGTCCATGCGCTTCTCCCCGGCCCCGACCCGGGCCGAGGTCACTGATGTGGCCAACGCCGTGGCCGAAGGCGCCGATGCGGTGATGTTGTCAGCGGAAACCGCCTCGGGGGAGTACCCGCTGGAAGCCGTGCAGATGATGAGCAAGATCATCCGCCAAGTGGAAAACGGCCCGGACTACCAGACCCAACTGGACGTGAGCCGGCCCAAGGCCGAGGCCACGGTGTCGGACGCCATCAGCTGCGCGATCCGGCGCATCAGCAGCATCCTGCCGGTGGCGGTGCTGGTGAACTACAGCGAGTCGGGCAGCTCCAGCCTGCGTGCCGCACGGGAACGGCCGGTGGCGCCGATCCTCAACCTCACGCCGAACCTGTCCACGGCGCGGCGCTTGAGCGTGGCGTGGGGCGTGCATTCGGTGGTCAACGACCGGCTGCGCCAGGTGGATGAGGTGTGTTCCACGGCGCTGGAGATCGCCCAGGCTCAAGGGATGGCACAGCGCGGGGATACGTTGGTGATCACGGCCGGGGTGCCGTTTGGGCAGCCGGGGTCGACCAATTCGCTGCGCATCGAGACATTGATCTAGCGCCTGTTCGGGCCTCATCGCGGGCAAGCCCACTCCCACATTTGACTGTATTCACAGATCAAAAGGTGGGAGCTGGCTTGCCTGCGATAAGGGCAACTCGGTCTAACTGACTTCCTCACATGCACAACCACACCTGCCCCGACTGGGCCGAAGCCCTGCTCAATGGCTTCAGCCAGATATTCCTGCAGCGCCAGCCGCTGTGCGGCCTGCTGTGCCTGCTGGCGATCCTGATCGGCGCCCCGGCCTTGCTTGGCGGCGCGCTGCTGGGCGGTGTGGCCGGTTTGCTCACGGCCCAGCGCCGGGGTTACCCCAAGGCCGAGCGCCAGGCCGGGCTGTATAGCTATAACGGTGTGCTGCTGGGCTTGTTGATCAGCCAGCACTTCGCCTGGTCGGCGCTGTTGCCCCCGCTGATCCTGGCGTGCGGCGGGCTTTCGGCGATGCTGACACGGCAATGGTTGAAGCATGCGGCCCAGCCGGATGACCTGCCTGCCTACACCGCGCCCTTTGTCGGGCTGGGCTGGCTGTTGCTGGGGCCCGGCGCGCCCAGCGCATTCGCCCTCACCGAACCCGATACCCTGGCGGTGGTGTCCGCGCCGTTCACCGGGCTTGCGCAAGTCATGTTGCTGGACCAACCCTTGGCCGGTGTGCTGATTGCGCTCGGCCTGTTGCTGGCCAATCGTCGAGCCGCCTTGTGGGCCTTGGCCGGGGCCAGCATCGGCGTGCTGGTCGCCCTGTGGCTGGACGAGCCTGCCAGCGCCCTCCTCGGCCTGCACAGCTACAACCCTGCACTGGCTGCGCTGGCCCTGAGTCAGACACGCCGGCAGCCCTGGCTGCCACTGCTCGGCATTGCCCTGGCGATCCTGCTCACACCTGGCTTTACCGCCCTGCACCTGCCCGCGCTGACCGCGCCGTTCATCCTCGCCTGCTGGCTGGTGCGCGCTGGCGCCCGGATGCTGCGCAAACCCCGCATGGACAGCCCCTTCGAATCCCCCTAGGCTTGCTCGATATTCGACTCAGGCGGGATTTATGGACAGCAACAACGACTGGCGCCAGCGGCTCTACGTCATGATTTTCCAGAGTGACACCACTGCCGGGCGGCGCTTTGACGGCATTCTGTTGCTGATCATCCTCGCCAGCCTGGTGATCGTGATGCTCGACAGCATCGACCAGATCCACCAGAACTACGCCGATGTGCTGGCCTACATCGAGTGGGGCTTCACCCTCGTCTTCCTGATCGAATACGGGCTGCGGCTGTATTGCTCGCCCAAGCCGTTGCGCTATGCCTTCAGTTTTTATGGGCTGGTGGACTTACTGGCCATCGTGCCCGGCATCCTCGCGTTGTATTACAGCGACGCGCAGTACCTGCTGATCATCCGCATCATCCGCATGCTGCGCATCTTCCGCGTGCTCAAGCTCAGCCCGTACCTCAAGCAGGCCAACTACCTGATGGCGGCGCTGCGCGGCAGCAAGCAGAAGATCGTGGTGTTCCTGCTGAGCGTGTGCACCCTGGTAACCGTGTTCGGCACCCTGATGTACGTGATCGAAGGCCCGGAGCACGGGTTTACCAGTATTCCCAAAGGCATCTACTGGGCCATCGTGACCCTCACCACCGTGGGCTTTGGCGACATCGTGCCGAAGACGCCGCTGGGCCAGGTGATTTCGTCGCTGGTGATGATCACCGGTTACTCGATCATTGCCGTGCCCACCGGAATTTTTACCGCTGAACTGGCGAGCGCCATGCGCGGCGAGCAGCTGCAACATGACTGCCCGGTGTGCAAGAAGAACAGCCATGAGCCCAACGCCGCGTTCTGCTCCCGCTGTGGGAATAATCTTTTCAAGAAACTGGAATAAGCAAAGAGCGTTTTAATCTTTAAACGTCTATGCGGTGCCCGTTATAGTCGATGGCAAATTGCCCCCACTCAATACATCACCTTCTCGAACAACAAGGAATGAGCAGTGAAAAAACTCGTTAGCGCCTCTCTCCTGGCCGCCGGCCTTGCCCTGGCGGGCGCCGTCCAGGCTGCCCCCGTCACACTGCTCAACGTCTCCTACGACGTGATGCGCGACTTCTACAAGGACTACAACGCCGCCTTCCAGAAACACTGGGAAGCCGAGCACCCGGACGACAAGCTGACCCTGCAGATGTCCTTCGGCGGCTCCAGCAAACAAGCGCGCTCGGTGATCGACGGCCTGCCGGCTGACGTGATCACCATGAACATGGCCACCGACATCAACGCCCTGGCCGACAACGGCAAGCTGGTGCCGGACAACTGGGTCACCCGCCTGCCGAACAACAGCGCGCCGTTCACCTCCGCCACCGTGTTCATCGTGCGCAAGGGCAACCCAAAAGCCCTGAAAGACTGGCCGGATTTGTTGAAAGATGGCGTGCAAGTGATCGTGCCTAACCCGAAGACCTCGGGTAACGGCCGCTACACCTACCTGTCGGCCTGGGGCTACGTGCTCAAGAACGGCGGCGACGAAAACAAGGCCAAGGCCTTCGTCGGCAAGCTGTTCAAGCAAGCACCTGTGCTGGACACCGGTGGCCGCGCCGCCACCACCACGTTCATGACCAACCAGATCGGCGACGTACTGGTGACCTTCGAGAACGAAGCCGAAATGATCGCCCGTGAATTCGGCCGCGATCAGTTCGAAGTGATCTACCCAAGCGTGTCTGCCGAAGCGGAGCCGCCGGTGTCGGTGGTCGACAAAGTGGTCGAGAAGAAAGGCACCCGCGCTGCCGCCGAGGACTACCTGAAGTACCTGTGGTCGCCGGAAGGCCAGGAAATCGCCGCCAACAACTACCTGCGCCCACGTGACGCGAAGGTGCTGGCCAAGTACACCGACCGCTTCCCGAAAGTCGAGTTCTTGTCGGTCGAGAAGACCTTTGGCGACTGGCGCACCGTGCAGAAAACCCACTTCAATGACGGTGGGGTGTTTGACCAGATCTATAACGGTCAATAACTGAGCCCACCCTGTAGGAGCCGGCTTGCCGGCGATTCACCCTTGAAGCTGGCGGCGCTGCCACTGGCCTCATCGCCGGCAAGCCGGCTCCTACAGTTTTTGCGTTACATCGGTGGGGTTACGCCATCCTTGCCCGCCGAGATGGCCTGGGCCGTCACCGTGCCGTCCGGCCCTTTCGCGGCAAACAACACCACCTTCACCCCCACCTTGAGCAAGCTGCGATCCCCCGGCTCCAGGTTCACGATCGGCACATCCTCCGGCACCACGATCTTCTGCTCACCGCCCTTGTACTTCACGGTCAACGTGCGGCCGTTGCTCACCACCAGGTCGCCGACGGTGCCGTTGGTCATGCTGCTGCCTTCTTTCAAATCGAACGCACGATGCCCGTCGCCAGTGCCGGCCATGGCCGGTGGGAATACGTGCACTTCCAACGCCGTGAGGGTGCCGTCGGCATTGGGCATGGCGGCGGAGCCGATGTAGCTGCCGGGCTTGATTTCATCGATCTTGGCCAGCGTAACGGCGCGTACTTGGGTGTCTTTGGTGAGGTGCACGGTGACGTCTTCGCCACTGTTGACCTTGACGTGGATCGCGTCGCCGTCGACCGCCGTGATGGCGCCGCGCACGCCCACACGCGGGGCTTCGGCGGCGTTGGCCAGGCCAATCGCCATGGCAGCGGCAAGGGTTGAGGCCAGGATCATCTTGTTCAGCGTGATTTTCATGAAGGTGGATTTCCTGTTTCGGCAGTTGTGGCTGAATGTATCATTGCCGTTCGACCCGAAAGTTAACGATTCAGTCATTAATTTGCGGCATGAGTGTTATCACTGCCAGCGGCCTACTGCCCACAGGGCGATGTCTTTACTCTTCCACGCCCTCTTCCTTCGCTTTTATGAGAACACCATGAACGCTACCTCACACGCTACAACCACCATGACCCGCGGGATGGTCATGCTGTTTGCGTTCTGCTGCGGCGCCATCGTTGCCAACATCTACTACGCGCAACCGATCATCGAGCTGATCGCGCCAGACATCGGCCTGACCCCGGCAATGGCCAGCCTGATCGTGTCGCTGACCCAGATCGGCTACGCCCTGGGCCTGTTTTTCCTGGTACCGCTGGGTGATCTGCTGGAAAACCGCAAGCTGATGATCACCACCACCGTGGTGGCCATTGCCAGCCTGTTGGGCGCCGCGTTCACCGAGCAGCCGAACCTGTTCCTGCTGGTGTCGCTGCTGATCGGCTTCAGTTCGGTGTCGGTGCAGATCCTGATTCCGTTGGCCGCGCACCTGGCGCCCGCCGAATCCCGTGGCCGGGTGGTCGGCAGCATCATGGGCGGCCTGCTGCTCGGCATCCTGCTGGCACGGCCGGTGTCCAGCGTGGTGGCGGATCATTTTGGCTGGCGTGCGATGTTCATGGCGGCCGCCGCCCTGATGGCATTTATCAGTGTCGTCTTGCTGCTGACCATCCCCAAGCGCCAGCCCGACCACAGCGCCAGCTACGCGCAACTCTTGCGTTCGCTGGGCACCCTGCTGGTGCGCCAACCGCTGCTGCGTCAACGGGCGTTTTACCAGGGCTGCATGTTCGCCACATTTAGCCTGTTCTGGACCGCCGCCCCCTTGGAATTGGCACGTAACCACGGCCTGAGCCAAAGCGAAATCGCGTTGTTCGCCCTGGTCGGTGCCCTGGGTGCCATTGCCGCGCCCATCGCCGGTCGCCTGGCCGACGCCGGCCACACTCACCGCGCCTCCTTGCTGGCGATGCTGTTTGCCGCGTTGAGCTTCCTGCCGGCCTTGGTTCACCCGCTGTACAGCGTGATTGGCCTGGCCGTCACCGGCGTGGTGCTGGACTTCTGCGTGCAGATGAACATGGTGCTCGGCCAACGCGCCATCTACGCCCTCGACGCCAACAGCCGCAGCCGCCTGAACGCGCTGTACATGACCAGCATCTTCATCGGCGGCGCCTTCGGCTCGGCGATTGCCAGCAGCGTGTATGAACACGGTGGCTGGCTGGGCGTGATGCTGGTGGGCAGCGCGTTCCCGCTGGTGGCGTTGTTGCGCTTTTTGAGTGCTTCGCGTCAAGCCGCCCCGGTCGCTGCCTAAACGCATACGTGTGGGAGCTGGCTTGCCTGCGATTGCGGTATATCAGTCAAACCGCTATCGCAGGCAAGCCAGCTCCCACAGGGCTCACCTCACGAACGCACCAACTTCTCTAACGCCGCGTCCGCCAGGAATGACGAGCGGCTTTTGACGTTGTGCTCGCGTACATACCTGTCGATGCGCTGGATGACATAACCGGGCAAGGTCACATTGACCTTCTCGGTCTTGCCCAGATAGGGCGAGATATCCAGCTCCAACATCCCCCAGCCCATCCCGGCATAGTCTTCGTGAGTGTGATGAGTCGCCACCGACGTTGGCAGCGGAATCGGCCCGCCTTCTGCCGCGATCTCTTGCAACAGGATGTGCGCGATTTCCACCGCAGCGTTGTAGGCCTCTTCGAAACTGTCCCCGGCGGTGACAGCGCCTGGAATATCGGGGATCTGAATGCCGGTGGCGGTGAAGTCATCGCCCCATTCGATACAGATTGGGTATTGCATAGCAGGCCTCGTGCAAATTAGATAACCCTAGAGTTATTTATTCAAACACAAAATGAGCTTGAAAGAGCCGTCGGTTGTTTTGCCGAATGTTGAACCCACCCCAACGGTTATTCCAACCTGGCATAGAGCCTATGCCCCCCACCCCGCTTCCGCGCCTCTCCTGCCGCGCTCATCATTCTCTCCAGCCAACCGGCTCATCTCCCGAGGGAATATCTCCATGACACTTCAAGCCACACTGGATGCCTTCCGCGCCGACTTCAAAGCCGGCAAGCCACCGTTCAACGCGCCTGCGCATATTCACCCGATCATGGAACGTGCCACCGCCGAGCTGATCGCTTCCGGCGCCGCACAACGGGCGCTGAAAGTGGGCGACAAGGCGCCGCTGTTCAGCCTCAAGAACGCCGACGGCGAGCTGGTGTCTTCAGCACAACTGCTGGAAAAAGGGCCGCTGGTGCTGACGTTCTACCGGGGCGTATGGTGCCCTTACTGCAACATGGAACTGGAGGCCCTCCAGGCCTTCTTGCCGACGCTCAAAGCCACTGGGGCGCAACTGGTGGCGGTGTCGCCGCAGACGGCAGCCAACAGCCGCAAGTCCACACGCATTACCGAGCTGGAATTTCCGATCCTCAGCGATCCCCACAATGACGTCGCCGCGGCCTTCGGCCTGCGCTTTGAACTGCCGGACTACCTGATCGAGCTCTATAAAGGTTTCGGCAACAACCTGCCGCTGATCAATGACGATCCCTCGTGGACCCTGCCCATGCCCGCGCGCTATGTGATCGGTCAGGACGGTGTGATCCGTTACGCCGAGGTCAACCCGGATTACACTCAACGCCCAGAACCGTCGGACATGCTCGACGCCCTCAAACGGTAACCAGAGGACACCCGATGGACCGCCTCACCGCCATGGAAACCTTTGTCCACGTGGTCGAAACCGGCTCGTTCTCGGCGGCCGCCAAACGCCTGGGCATCGGTCAACCGGCCGTCTCCAAAAGCATTGCGCAGTTGGAGGCGCGCCTGGCGGTGCGGTTGCTGTTGCGCTCCACCCGGGGCCTGACGCCCACCGAAGCCGGGCTGGCCTACTTCGAGCGCGCCAAGCACGCGATCGATGAGATCAACCACACCGAGGACATTGCCCGCAGCGTGGGTGCCGGGCTGTCGGGCAACCTGCGTGTGAGTGCCGGCGTGACGCTCTCGCGCCTGCACATCATTCCCCACCTGGCGCCGTTCCTGGAGCAGCACCCCGGCCTGAACATCGACGTGATGCTCGACGACCGCCTGCTCAATCTTGTGGAAGAAGGCATCGACGTCGCCCTGCGCATCGGCAACCTGAGCGACTCCAGCCTCACGGCGCGACGCATCAGCCAGAGCCCCGCAAGAATCTTCGGTACGCCGGCGTATTTCGCGCGTTACGGCGAGCCCCAAAGCCCCGCCGATCTTCTCAACCACCAAGCCGTGATCTATAGCCTGGGGCAGAGTGCGTGCTGGCCGTTCAAACAGGGCGAGCACGAACACCCCATCGTCGCGCACGGCCGCCTGCGCGTGACCTCCTCCGAAGGCATACGCGCCGGCGTGCTCGCCCACAACGGCCTGGCGATGACAGCGGAATGGATGTTCACCCCGGAAATTGCCAGCGGCGAAGTCAGGGCCGTGCTGACGGACTGGGAATTGCCCCCCCGGGATTTATGGGCGGTGCTGCCTACCGGCCGGTTGGCGAGTGCCAAGGCGCGGGCGTTTGTGGACTACGTAGAAGGCTTGCTGGCGTCGCCCAAATGAATCCCCCGGTCGGTCTGCGCGGGAGGTGTTGTCTGGTCTACCGCTATCGCTGGCAAGCCAGCTCCCACAGGGGATCGCGGGTTAGAGGATACGGCCATCCCAACCGACGGTAACGTGGCGCGGCAGCGTTGAGCGATGCTGCACCAACCACGCATCCAGCGTGTGCCCCACATGGGTCAGCACGCCGAGTTTTGCACCGGTCTGCTCAATGCTCTGCAGCGCCAGCGTCAGGTCATTGTGGTTACGCGGCGCCTGCGGCTGGGGCGGCATGGAGCAGTCCAGCACCAGCACGTCCAGCGGTTCGCGTTGCAACCAGGCAAGCGTGTCTGGCGGCAGGCCGACCGTGTCGGTGAGGTAGGCGATGCGCCGCCCTTGACCTTCCAGCAGGTAACCCAGGGTCAACTTGGAATGCTCCAGCGGCAACGCCGTCACCGTCAGCTCAGCAAACTGCCGCGTTTCGAACGCGGCAAAGGGTTGGCTGAAGTCCAAAATGCCCGGGTGTTTGTAGAGGTCAGATAACCCCTCCGGGTCCGCCGGCCCATGCACCGGAATCACCAGCCCTTGCCCCCAGCGCAAATGCAGCAGGCCCTGGGCGTGATCGGCGTGGTAGTGGGTCTGGAAAATCCCGTTGAAACTGCGCGGCGGGAAACGTTCGGTGAGGTCGGGCAAGCCGCTGTCGATCAACCAGCGCTGGTCGCCACACTCGATCAACGCGCTGCACGGCCGGCGGCGCAGGCTGGCATCCTGGCGGGCCAGGGTGCAGGCCACGCACTCGCAGCCATACACCGGGACTTGCCGCGCATCGCCGGTGCCCAGCAAGGTCAGGCGCATGCCGAATGCCCGTGGTTCAGGCAGCACAGCAGGCGCTCGACGCTGTGCTCCAGCGGCCCGGAGTTGTCCAGCACGAACAAACCCTCGCCATGGCCGGCGATCAGCTCGGCAGTGAAACGGGCATTGCGCGCCAGGCGCGCTTCGATATCCGCCAGCGACTCACGCCCCCGTGCGATCAAACGCTGGCGCAACACTGCCTGGTCAACCGTCAGCAGCAGCACCAGCGACGTCGGGTAGCGCGCGCGGGTCTGCCCCAGGTGCGCCCGCGAACCGTTGACCAGCACGTCCTCCCCCGCCGCCAGCCAATCGTCGATCTCACGCGGTATGCCGTAGGACAACCCATTGGCGTGCCAGCTGAGGGCAAACGCGCCCTCGGCCTCCATCGCGGCAAACTGCTCCGGGCTCACACCCTGCGCCGCCTCACCTACCGCTTCCGCCGAGCGGGTGATGACGCGGCGCACGATGCGGCAACCGCGCTCGGCCAAGCGCGGGCGGGCGGCATCCAGCAGGCTGTCCTTGCCCGAACCGGATGGCCCGATGAGATAGATCAACCTGCCTGCCATCAAAACACCCTCTTCGCTTGCCGCCACACTTGTTGCACCACCGGCAGCCCTTCACGGCTCCGCGCCTGGACCAGGTCGGCGCGCAGGCCGATGGCAATTTCACCACGATCCGCCAGGCCCGCCGCTTGCGCCGGTGCCAAGCTGATCATCTTGACCGCCCGCGACAGGTCGCCGCCGTCCTGCTGGTCAGCCAGCACGAACGCCGCCTGCAACAGGCTGGCCGGGTAATAGTCGCTGGAAAGTATATCCAGCAATCCCTCGGCCGCCAGGCCGGCGGCGGCCACATTACCCGAGTGCGACCCACCGCGCACCACGTTCGGCGCGCCCATCAAGACTTTCATGTTCAGCGCCTGGCAGCCCTTCGCCGCTTCCAGCGTGGTGGGGAATTCGGCGATGGTCATGCCGTAGCCTGCCGACTCCTCGACATGGGCCAGCGTCGCATCGTCATGGCTGGCCACCGACAGGCCGCGCTCCAGGCAATGCGCAACAATCGCCGCACGATAACGGTCGCTGTACTCCCGGGAGTTGGCCATCTGCAACACGATGAACGCGTCCATGGTTTCGTCGTTCAGGTGGTACTTGCCCATGTAGTACTCACGGTACTTGGATTCCAGCACGAACTGGCGCTGGCCCGGCGAGTGGTCCATCACCGAGACCAGGCGCACCAAAGGGTTTTCCACCAGGTCGCGGAACACGCTGAGGGTATCCGGGTGGCACAGCTCGCAGCGCAGGTGCAGATGATGCTCGGCGCGGGTCAAGCCAGCGTCTTCCGCCGATGCGATGGCGTCGAGCATCGCCGGCAGTTTCTTCATGCGATTGCCCTTGGGGTTCACATCGCCGATGGACACCGCGTCGAACACCGTGGTGATCCCCGCCGCGATGATCTGCGCGTCATGGCTGAGCACGGCCGAGATCGACGGCCAGTCCACGCCGGGGCGCGGGGTCATGTGTTTTTCCAGGTTGTCAGTGTGCAACTCCACCAGCCCCGGCAACAGGAAATCACCCTCCAGGTCCTGGGCCTGGGGCAACTGGCTGCGGCCTTCGGCGATATCGACGATCTTGCCGCCACGCAGCACCACCGAGCCCAGGAACATGCGATCGGCCGTGACGATCTGGGCATTACTGAGGATCTGTTCAGCGGGCATGGGCGTATTCCTCTTGGGCAACAGGTGTTGGGGTCATGTCGAAATGGCGGTCGGCAACCGCCTCACGGGCGGCGCGGTCGTGGAAGATGCCGATCAGCGCCGCGCCGGCCGCCTTGGCTTCGTTCATCAGTTCCAGCACCACCTGGCGGTTGTTGTCGTCCAGGGACGCGGTGGGTTCATCGAGCAGCATTACCGGCCAGGCCACCATGAAGCCGCGGGCGATGTTGACGCGCTGTTGCTCGCCCCCGGAGAAGGTGCCGGGCGCCAGTTGCCACAGGCGTTGCGGAATGTTGAGGCGGGTCAGCAGGTGTTCGGCGCGTGACTGCGCATTGGCTTTGGACCAGCCGCGCGCCAGGGCCGGCTCCATCACCACGTCCAGGCAAGCCACCCGTGGGATCACCCGCAGGAATTGGCTGACGTAACCCAGGGTCTGCTGGCGCACCTGCAAAATGTCACGTGGCTCGGCGCCGACCAGCTCCAGCCACTCGCCGGCATGGCGTACACGAATGCTGCCACCGGCCGGCAGGTAGTTAGCGTACAGCGTGCGCAGCAAGGTGCTTTTGCCGGCACCGGACTGGCCGTGCAGCACCAGGCATTCACCGCCCTGCACGCTGAACTCGACGCCGCGCAGCACGTTGAGCACCACGCCGTGTTGCTGGTGCAGGGTGAAGGTTTTCGAAAGGTCACGGACCTCGATCAGAGCATTCGTCATGGCTGCAATACCGAAGACACCAGCAGTTGAGAGTAAGGGTGCTGTGGATCGTCGAGGATCTGGTCGGTGAGCCCGGTTTCCACCACGCGCGAACGTCGCATCACCATCAAGCGGTCGGCCAGCAAACGCGCGACGGCCAGGTCGTGGGTGACGATCACCACCGCCAAATCCAGCTCACGCACCAGGCCACGCAGCAGGTCGAGCAAACGCGCCTGTACCGACACGTCCAGGCCGCCAGTCGGTTCGTCCATGAACACAAGACGCGGGCTCGACACCAGGTTGCGGGCGATCTGCAGGCGCTGCTGCATGCCGCCCGAAAAGGTGCGTGGCAAGTCGTCGATGCGCTGCGGGTCGATTTCCACCTGGCTCAGCCAATCAAGACCGGCACCGCGCAGTTGCTCGTAATTGCGCACGCCCTGGGCCATCAGGCGCTCGCCGATGTTCGCCCCGGCCGACACGCCCATGCGCAAACCGTCACGAGGGTTCTGCTCGACAAAACCCCATTCGGTGCGCAACAACGTACGGCGTTCGGCTTCACTGGCGCTGTACAAGTCCAGCCATTCGCCGTCCTTGCTGCGGTAGCCAATCGAACCCGCTTGCGGCGGCAGGCGACCGCTCAGCAGCGAGAGCAACGTGGACTTGCCCGAGCCGGACTCGCCGACGATGCCCAGCACCTCACCGGGGTACAGATCGAAACTCACGCCCTGGCAACCCTTCTCCGGGCCGTACAACAGGGACAGGTCACGCACTTGCAATAACGGCTGGCTCACTGGTTGTTCTCCTTCACACGTTGCGCGCAGTACCAAGTGTCGGAACACACAAAACTCTGGGTGCCCGCATCGTCGAGAATCAGCTCATCAAGGAACGATTCATGGCTGCCGCAGATGGCGCAGTTGTGTTTCCACTTCTGCACGTCGAAGGGGTGGTCTTCGAAGTCCAGGCTGGTGACCTCGGTATAAGGCGGCACGGCGTACAAGCGCTTTTCACGGCCCGCGCCGAACAGCATCAGCGCCGGGCTCATGTCGAGCTTGGGGTTGTCGAATTTGGGGATCGGCGACGGGTCCATCACGTAGCGCTCGTCGACCATCACCGGGTACGCATAGCTGGTGGCGATATGGCCGAAGGTGGCGATGTCTTCGTAGAGCTTGACGTGCATCACCCCGTAATCGTTGAGCGCATGCATGGTGCGGGTCTCGGTTTCCGACGGCTCGATAAAGCGCAGCGGCTCGGGGATCGGCACCTGGTAGACCATGATCTGGCCGGCCTGCAGGGGCGTTTCCGGAATGCGGTGGCGGGTCTGGATCACCGTGGCCTCGGGCGTGGCTTCGGTGGTGGCGATGCCCGCCGTGCGCGCAAAAAAGCGGCGGATCGACACGGCGTTGGTGGTGTCGTCGGCGCCTTGGTCGATGACCTTGAGCACGTCATCCTCACCGAGGATTGCGGCGGTCAATTGCATGCCGCCCGTGCCCCAGCCGTAAGGCAGCGGCATTTCGCGGCCACCGAACGGCACCTGGTAACCGGGGATCGCCACCGCCTTGAGCAAGGCGCGGCGGATCATGCGCTTGGTCTGTTCGTCGAGGTAGGCGAAGTTGTAGGCGGCGTCATTCATGGCTCGAACCCTCGGCCGGTTGGCGCAGTTTGCGGATCAGTTCCAGTTCGGACTGGAAGTCCACGTAGTGCGGTAATTTGAGGTGCGACACAAAACCGGCCGCATCGACGTTGTCGCAGTGGGCCAGCACGAACTCTTCACGCTGGGCCGGCGACACCACCTCTTCGTTGTATTCGCCGGCGCGCAGCGAGCGGTCCACCAGCGCCATGCCCATGGCCTTGCGCTCGGCATGCCCGAACGCCAACCCGTAGCCGCGCGTGAACTGCGCCAGCTCCGTGGCCGAGCCGACGAACTGGTTGACCATCTCGCACTCGGTCACTTCGATGCTGCCCAGGCAAATGGGAAAACCCAGCTCCTCAGGGTCGATCCACACCTCCACATCACCGATGCGAATCTCACCGGCAAACGGGTGGTTGCGGCCGTAGCCTCGTTGGGTCGAATACCCCAGCGCCAACAGGAACCCTTCGTCGCCACGGGCCAGCGCTTGCAGGCGTTCGGCGCGGCTGGCCGGGTATTCCAGCGGGTCGCGGGTGATGTCGGCGACGCTGGCGTTGTCGTCGGTTTCATTCTTGATCAGGCCTTCCTTGGCAAGCAGGCCAAGCACCCGTGGGCAGGCGTCGATGCGTGCTTCGGGCGTGGTCTGCGGGCCTGGGTATTCACCTTCGGCCAACAGCGCAAAATCCAGCAGGCGGTGGGTGTAGTCGAACGTGGGGCCGAGCAGTTGGCCGCCCGGCACGTCCTTGAAAGTCGCCGACAACCGCCGGCTCAACAGCATTTGCGAGGTGTCGATCGGCAGGCTCGGGCTGAAGCGCGGCAGCGTGGTGCGGTAGGCGCGCAGCAGAAAGATCGCTTCCACCAGGTCCCCCGCCGCTTGCTTGATCGCCAGCGCGGCAAGTTCTTCGTCGAACAGCGAGCCTTCTGTCATCACCCGCGCCACGGCCAACGGCAGTTGCTCGCGGATCTGGCTCACGCTCAGTTCGGGAATCGCGGTGTCGCCCCGGCGTTTTTTAGCAAGCAGGCGGTGGGCATTGTCGATGGCCTGTTCGCCACCTTTGACGGCTACGTACATCAGGTGCGCTCCTCTGCGATACGGCTGCTGCGCGGCAGGCCGATCAAGTGGTGGCCAGCGGCAAACAGCACGTCCAGGCCACGGGGGAAGGCTTCGCGGCGCTGGCGTTCGAGCCAGAATGCCTGGGGCACCGGCAGGTGCACCTGGCGCTGGGCCTTGATGCCCGGGCCGCGCCACAGCAGGCCGCGCCCGGACTCCAGGTCAGTGAGCTGCACGAGCAAGGTGCAGGACTGGTCGGGGTAGCGGTCGTTGCCGTGGTCGAAGCCACCGAGGTCGAGCAGGTCGGGCTCACCGAGCAAGGCGAACACCGCGTCTTCGCGGTTGGCCGTGAACGGGCAGCCGCAGTGGAAGGCCAGGTTGGCGCGGATCAGCGGCGTGTCGAAGCTCGGCGCCAGCCACAGCGGTGTGTCCACATCCAGCAAGGCCAGGCACAACGCGTAGGTGGCAGGTGCCAGGCCATCGAGGTGGGGCGCAGACGCCAGGTGCTGGATCAGGCCGGGTTCGGCCAGGGCCTTGAGGGCCGCGCGAAAACCGCGCTGGGCGTCCAGTACCGGGTTGACGAAGGCCGGTTGCAACAGTTGCGCATTCATCAGTTTTCTCCTCGCACGAGGGTGAAGAACTCGACCTTGGTGGCAGCGGTATCGGCTTCCTTTTGCGCGCGGCGATTGGCCTGGGCATTGGCCAGCGCGGTGATCAGGTCGCTGAGCCAGATGCTCGGCTGGCTGCCTTGCAGGTGGGCATCGGCCAGGGCCGCCAGTTCGGCATGCACCTTGTCGCGCCCGGCCAGGTAGCTGTAGCCGGTACGGCCATCAGCCAGGCGCACCACGCAGCGGGTTACGCTCATCTCGCCAACGTTGAACGGCGCACCGTCGCCGCCCATACGGCCGCGCACCAGGGTCATGCCGACTTCGGGGGCGCGGATCAGGTGGTACTCGACGTCTTTCAACGCCGCTTCATGGGGTTGCAGTTCACTGAGCCGGGCGCGGGCTAACACGCCGATCCAATGCTGACGCGGGGACAAACTCATCACGGTCTCCATTCAGGTCACCACTTGGTACTGGAAGCGATCCGAGCGGCTGGTGGACTGCGCCAGCTCCACCGGGCGGCCGTCGCGATCGCGGGAAAGGGTAAACACGGTGAGGGCCGGCAAATGCCGAGGCATCATCAGCAGCGCGGCTTCATCACGATTGGGCAAACGCGCACCGATCAGGCTTTGGGTGCGGGTCAGTGGCAGGTCACGTTCACGCAGGTATTGGCGCAGGGAGCCGCCGTTGTAGTCAGCCAGCAACGGCGCACGGCTGGCGCAGTAGCGATGGCGGATCAGGCTGACGGGCTGGTGGTCGAGCTTGCGCAGGGTCTGCAGTTCGATCATCGGTGCCATTTCGGCGATGCCCAGTTGCAGCGCCTCATCACGGCTGGCGTAGCAGTAGCGACGCTTGAGCAACACCGCCTGCACGCCCACGCCCTGGGCCGACAACGACTGGCTGTAGGACGTCTCGGCACCCATCGGGTAGATCAACGGGCGGTCGAGCACCTGGGTGCCCTTGCCCTGGCGGCGCAACAGGCTGCCTTCAAACACCAGCTCATCGATGGCGCGACGCAGGGTGTGGCGATTGACGCCAAAGCGCTCGGCCATGTGCACCTCGCCGGGCAGGAAATCACCGGCGCTGTAGCTGCTCAGTTCACGGCGCAGGATATCCGCGAGTTCGCGGTACACCGGCTCTTCTTGTCTAGACAACTGCATGCTTAAAAAAAGCGCCCTGCGGGCACCCCTCCGGCGTCAGATGAACTGCTTGCGCAGGCGTTGGGACAGCACGTCGATACAGCTCACCACCACGATGATCACCAGCAGCACCGCGCAGGTTTGTACAAACTGGAAGGCGCGGATGTTTTCCCAGAGGATCACGCCGATCCCGCCCGCCCCGACCATGCCCACCACCGTGGCCGAACGCACGTTGGCCTCGAAGCGGTACAGCGCGTAGCTCACCCACAGCGGCATCACTTGGGGGATCACGCCGTAGATCACTTCCTGCAAGGCACTGGCGCCAGTCGCCCGCACCCCTTCAACCGGGCCTGGGTCGATGGCTTCGACGGCTTCGGCAAACAGCTTGGCGAGCACGCCGGTGGTGCTGATCCACAAGGCCAGAACACCGGCAAAAGGACCAAGGCCCACGGCGACCACGAACAACATGGCGAACACCATTTCGTTGATGGAACGGAAGGCATCCATCACCCGGCGCAGCGGTTGGTGGATCCACCACGGGGTGATGTTGTCGGCGCAGAGAATGCCCAGCGGCACCGAGCAGACAATCGCCAGTACCGTGCCCCAGAGGGCGATCTGCACGGTGACGATCATTTCCTTGAGGTAGGAGCGCCATTCGTGGAAGTCCGGCGGGAAGAAGTCGGCGGCGAAGGTCGCCATGTTTCCGGAATCGCGGTACAGCGCCAGCGGGTTCATTTCCGCGCCGTGCCAGGCCCAGGCCAGCAGGACCAGGAACAGGCCCCAGCCGAGGTATTGGGGCCAGGTGCGTTTGCCGACGGCTTCAGCGTGCAGAGTTGTCATGGTTGTCCTCGATCTAAATGTGGGAGCTGGCTTGCCTGCGATAGCGGTCTGTCAGGTACAAATGTGTTGCTGATACACCGCAATCGCGGGCAAGCCCGCTCCCACAGGGGTTAGCCGTTTGCTGCAGTTTTCTTGTCGAGCTCAGAGATGCGCTGTTGCAGCTTGGCCAGGTCAGCGTCGATGTCGGCGAGCTTCTTGGCTTTGTCGGCGGCTTCAAGGTGGTCATCGGCGCTGATGATCGTGCGCTGCTTGAACAACTCCAGCTGACGGATCGGCAACAACTGGTCGTCGCTCGACGGCAGGAACTTGCCCAACTGCATGTTCTTGAGCACCGCCTTCTCTTCATCGGTGTCGCCGTAGTGGGCGAAGAAGTCGCGGATCTTGGTCTTCTCGCTGTCGCTCAGGGCCTTGCTCCACACCATCGGGTCAGCCGGAATCAGCGGGGATTTCCAGATCACCTTGAGCATGGCGGCCTTGTCTGGCTGGGTGACTTCCAGGCGGTCCCAGCTTTCGGTGTTGAAGGTGGCCACGTCCAACTGTCCCTTGGCCACGCTCAAGGCGTTGACTTCATGGCTGGAGTTGAGGGTGCGCTTGAAGGCGGTGGCGGCGTCGACGTTGTTCTTGGCGAACACGTAGTAGCCCGGTACCAGGTAGCCCGAGGTGGAGTTCGGGTCACCGTTGCCGAAGGTCAGGTTCTTGGCGTTCTTGAGCATGTCGTCGACGTTGTTGATCGGGCTGTCCTTGCGCACGATCAGCACGCTCCAGTAGCCGGCAGCGCCGTTGGCGGCGGCGGTCTGGGCGAAGATCTCGCCGTTTGAGCGGTCCACCGCTTCCATCGCCGCCTTGTTGCCCAGCCACGCCACGTCGACCTTGTTGAAGCGCATGCCCTGGATCAGGCCGGCGTAGTCGGAGGCGAAGGTGGCGTTGATGGTCAGGCCGGTCTTCTTGTGCATGTCATCCAGAAACGGCTGCCAGATGCTCTTGAGGTTCTGCGAAGACTCGGTGGACATGATGCCGAAGTTGATGGCCTTGTCCGCCGCATAGGCATTGCCCATCGCGACACTGGCCAACAAGGCGGCAGACAAAAACACTTGGCCGATACGGTTGAACATGGAAGGCATTCCTGTGGGTCGTGAGTAGGGTTTCAAGCGCGTGCCAGGGCCAGCCGAGGCGTGGCGGCGGTGGCGCGGGACTGGTCGGAAAACATCAGGCTGGTGTCGACATCGGCACCGTACAAATCATTGAGGAAGTGGCTGCTCATGGCGCTGCCCTGCCCGTCGAAATGAATGCGCCCGCCCTTGAGCGCCACGGCACGCGGGCAATAACGCACGGCGTAATCGACTTGATGCAGGGTCACCACCACGGTCTTGCCGTCGCGGCGGTTGATGTCGGCGAGGATCTCCATGACCTTGCGCGCCGACTCAGGGTCCAGCGAGGCGATCGGCTCATCGGCGAGGATCACTTCGGCGCGCTGGGTCAACGCACGGGCAATCGCCACGCGCTGCTGCTGGCCGCCGGACAGGGTGGAGGCACGTTGCTCGGCCAGGTCGGCCAGGCCCACGCGGGCCAGGGATTCGAGGGCAAACGCCTTCTCTTCGGCATTGAACAGGCCGAGGTTGCCACGCCAGCGCGGCATGCGCCCCAGACAGCCGAGCAGCACGTTGTCGAGCACGCTCAAGCGGTTGACCAGGTTGAACTGCTGGAAGATGTAGCCGATGTCCGCGCGCAACCGCCGTACCTTGCCGTTCAACCGTCCGCTGGCCTGCACCTCCCGGCCCAGCACCTTGACGCTGCCACCATTGCTCTTGTCGCAGCACGCCAGGCCCGCCAAGTGGCGCAGCAGCGTGGACTTGCCGGAACCGGAAGCGCCGATCAGCGCGACCATCTCACCGGCATCAATGGTGAGTTCGAGGTCGACCAGTGCGGATTTCTTCGCAAAGGTCTTGTTCAAGTGATCGACATGGATAGCGTGAGTCATGGGCTTCTCTGTCTTGTTTGAACAGCCAAAGGTGGCTGCGGTTGAGTTCAAACGACAGTAGGCGCGGGCTGTGTCAGCCCTATGACTTGCACATGACTGCAGGGGGTCGGTTCGATGAAGCTTTTATGAAAGGTTGAAAGGTCACCGCAGCCCGCTGTAGGAGCTGGCTTGCCAGCGATAGCGGTGGGTCAGCCACGCGGTTGCCAGCAGGTCTGCCGTCATCGCCGGCAAGCCGGCTCCTACAGGGGTTTTGCGTTGGCTTCGCGGGCGCGCAGTTTCGGGGTGACGAAGTCCAGGAATGCGCGCACTTTTAATGGCAGCGGGGCCTGGCCTTTGTGCACCAGGTTGATGGGCAATGCAGTCGACTCATAGGGCTGCAGCAGCACCTGCAAATCACCCTTTTGCAGCGCATCCGCCACTTGATACGACAACACCCGAATCATGCCAACGCCCAGCGTCGCCGCTGCAATCGCCGCTTCCGCCGTGTTCACCGACAGCCGAGAACGCACGGGCACGGTCTGTTCTGATTTGCCGCTTCCAAATACCCAGGCGCCCACCGAGGCGAGCACGTCGAAGGTGATGCAACTGTGATCCGCCAGATCCTGTGGCTTGGCCGGTTCACCGTGAGCGTGCAGATAGTGGGGGCTGGCACACACCACGCGCCGCACCGTGCCCACGGGCACCGCCTTGAGCGAGCTGTCGGGCAGCTCACCGATGCGCACGGCCACGTCGCACTGCTCTTCCATCAAATGCACCACGCGGTCGGTGAGCATCAGGTTGACGCTGATCTCGGGGTACTGCGCCAGAAATTCCGCCACCACCGGCACGATGTGCAGGCGCCCGAAGACGATGGGCGCGGTCACCACCAACTCGCCTTTGGGCTGCGCGTATTCGCCAGTGGCTGCGCGTTCGGCTTCGCCGATCTCTTCGAGAATGCGCCGGCAGGCCGTCAGGTAGGAAGCCCCTACGTCGGTCAACGACAGTTGCCGCGTGGTGCGGTGCAGCAGTCGTGATTTCAGATGAGCCTCCAGCTCCGCCACCTTGCGGCTGACGGTGGCCAGGGGCATGTCGAGCTGGCGAGCGGCGGCCGACAAGCTGCCCGCTTCCACCACGGCGACAAACACGGACATCGACTCAAGACGGTTCATGGCGCCCTATCAAATTCTGGAAGGATGATTCCCGATCCTAGGGGATTATCGACATAAACGCGACTGCGTAAGGTTGGCCACTCTTTCCCTGCAACCCTATGGAGCGCGCCATGAGCACAGCCGAGAATCACCCGCCGCGAGGCAAGATCATCATGATGGCGGTGATCGCCGGCGCGGTGGTCACCAACATTTATTGCACTCAACCGGTGTTGCCGCTGATTGCTTCGGACATGGGCGTGGCGGTGTCGACGGTCAATCTGGTGGCGGGTGCGGCCTTGCTGGGTTTTGCCACGGGGCTGGCCCTGTTACTGCCGATGGGCGACCGCTTTGACCGGCGCAAGCTGGTGCTGGGGCAAATTGCGCTGGCGTTCTGTTTTGCCCTCGCGGCGGCGTTTGCGCCGAGTATCTGGGCGTTGATCGGCGCGTCGTTCGGCCTGGGCGTGGTGTGCTGCGTGCCACAACACCTGGTACCGTTCGCGGCGGTGATGTCCCAGCCCCACGAACGCGGGCGCAACGTGGGCACGGTTGTCAGCGGGATCATGCTCGGGATTCTGCTGGGTCGTACGATCAGTGGCGTGGTGGGCGAGGCCTACGGCTGGCGCGCGGTGTATGCGATGGAAGCGGCGTTCATGATCCCGGTGTGGTGTATCGCAGCCAGGTTGCTGCCGCCGGGCGTGCCAAGCAGCAACCTGTCCTACCCTCGCCTGCTGGCTTCGTTGTGGCCATTGATGCGCGACAACAGCCCCATTCGCCAATCGATGATGGTGCAGGCGCTGTTGTGGGCGTGCTTCAACGCGTTCTGGGTGAACCTGGCGGGGTTGCTGGCCAACGGGCCGTGGCACTTGGGCAGTGCGTGGGCCGGGGCGTTCGGGATTATCGGCGCAGTGGGGGCGTTTGCGGCGTCGTATGGTGGCCGGGCGGCGGACAGGCTGGGTTGCCGCACGGTGATCGGGGCCAGCGTCGGCATCGTGACATTGGCCTTCTTGTTGCTGGCGGGCGCGCAAGCGTCGCTGATCTTGCTGGTACTGGGGGTGATTGTGTTGGATATCGGCGTACAGGCGGGGTTGGTGGCGAACCAGACCCGGGCGTTTGCGGTGGACCCGAAGGCCCAGGGGCGCATCAACAGTTTGTACATGACCGCCACCTTTGTGGGTGGGGCGATTGGCGCGACGGTGAGTGGCGGGTTGATGGCGCAGTTTGGCTGGGTGGGGGTGGTGGAGTTGGGGGTTGTGCTGGGGGTGCTTGCGGGATGTATCCATTGGCTCGGCGGACTCAAGGGATCGCACACACTCCAGAGCGAATAACCTTCAATTGTAGGAGCCGGCTTGCCGGCGATGGCGGTGGGTCAGCTGAAAAATATCGGGCTGACAGAAAGCTATCGCTGGCAAGCCAGCTCCTACAGGGGGTTGCGTTTCACGCTGGGAATAAAAAGGCGACCCGAAGGTCGCCTTTTTTAGTGCGCATACTGCTTGCTCAAGCCGGGCGGTACGCCCTGTACGCTGGTCTCTTCCCACGGGCCGTTCGGGCTGATGGAGCGGCTCCAGCCGTTGCTCCAGCGGTAGTAGGTGCGTTGGCGGTAGAAGGTGTCGGGCTGCTCTTCGAGCACATACACCTGCATTTTGCCGTCCCAATGGCTGGCGGCGCCCGGGGGTGGCGCGAAGGTCGGTGACGAGGTGGGCACCGGCTTCGGTGCTGGCGTGACCGGGCCGGACGGTTTGGTGCTTGGCTGGGTCGACGGCCCCGACGGCGGGATCGCCGGACCGGTGGGCGACGGAGGCCGGTGGACCGCACAAGCGCTCAGGCCCACGATCAGGCTGAGCAGGGTAAGGCGTGCAAGTGCGGTCATAGGCGTTTCCTCGAAATTACTGATCCGGACTGTCGATGGTCAGCTGCTGCAACGCAGTGGTGCTGCTGGCCAAGGGTTGACTGCGGCCGATCCACTCGCCAGCGGTCGGAAGACCTGCCCGGGATAGGCGTGCAACCAGTTGGACTTCGGGGAAGTTCGACAGTTTCAACTGCGGCATCATCGCGTCGGCATCGCCCAGTTCCACAGTGATTGGCAGTTCGGCAACGGTGACGCGTTTGGCCGCCAACGGCGCAGGCGGGCCACTGACGGCGCGGGCGAAGATGAACACGCTGTCGGTGGGCAGGGCCTTGGCCTTCACGTCGGCGGATAAATCCACACGCACTTTCATCAGCGCTTTTTGAGCGACGGTGCCGCCGCTTTCCTTGAGCTTTTCGGCAGCCCGGTCGATACCGCCTTGCAGCGCTGCGCGGGAATTGTCCTCCGGTGGCAGTTGGGCCAGCAGGCGGTTCCAGTAGTCGATGGCTTCCTGGTAACGCTGGCCCTCAAAGGCCGCGATGCCCAACAGGCCCAGGCTGGTGACTTCTTTCGGGTCCAGCTTCAACGCTTCGTCGGTCAGCGCCTGAACCTTGGGCGACCACTGTTTGTTGTCGGCAAAGTACTGGGCCTGGGCCCACTGGCCGAGCAGTTCCGGCTGTCGACCGGCCAGGGCCACGGTGCGCTCGAAGACTTTGGCGGCATCGGCGGAACGGTCCTGGGCCATGTAGGCGCGACCGAGGAAGTACAAGCCCTCGGCCGAGTCCGGCTGGGCCGCGGCGGCGCGCTCCAGGCGCTGGGTCATGTCTTGCATGGACACCGGCGGCTGGGAGAATTCGCGGGTCAGCTCGACCTTGTCGCTCGCCCCGTAATGCAGGTACAGCGCAACGCCAAGCACCGGCACCAGAAACGCCGCCAACAGTGGCAACGGTTTGCCCAAGCGCGACTCGCGGGGTTTTTCCACGCCTTCGGTGTCGGCCAACAGTTCGCGGGCGGCTTCGGCGCGGCCGGTGTCGAGTTGCGCGGCGTTGAGCACGCCTTCGTCCTGCTGCACTTGCAACTCGGCCACACGTTCCTGGTACAGCGCCACGTTCAGCGCGGTGCGGTCCTCTTCACGTTGGGCGCGGCGGTCGCGCAATACAGGGATCAACAGGAAACTCAGGGCAATCAGGAGCAGCAACCCTGCTGCAAGCCAAAAATCAATCATCAGTCTTGGTGTCCAGCAATTGGTCGAGGCGTTTGCGTTCATCGAGGGAGAGCGCGTCGGAACCATCAGTCGGCGCGGCGCGGCGGCGGCGCACGATCACGGCCATCACCACCACACCGGCCAGCAACAACCCGGCCGGGCCGAACCAGAGCAACGCGGTCTTGCCGGTGAGGGCCGGTTTGTAGCGCACGAAATCACCGTAGCGGTCGACCATGAAGTCGATGATCTGCTGGTTGTCCTTGCCCTCCCCCAGCATGCGGAAGATCTCTTTGCGCAAGTCGGCGGCGATCGGCGCGTTGGAGTCGGCGATGTCCTGGTTCTGGCACTTGGGGCAGCGCAGTTCCTTGGTCAGGTCACGGAAACGCTCACGCTCGGCATCGTTGGCGAATTCGTAGGTGTCGATGGCGGCGTGGGCCACGCCCGCCAAACCCAGCGCCAGCACGGCAGCGGCTAACAGACGCTTCATGGCTTGGCCTCATCGACCAGGGCCTGGTACTTGGCGGCCAGTTGCTCGCGCCACACCACTTCGTCGATCACGCCCACGTACTTGTCGCGGATCACCCCCTTGGCATCAATGAAGAAGGTTTCCGGGGCGCCGTACACGCCGAGGTTCAAGCCGAGGTTGCCGTCTTCATCGCGGATATCCAGTTGGTACGGGTTATGGAATTCGGCCAGCCACTTCAACGCGGCAGCGTTGTCGTCCTTGTAGTTGATGCCGTAGATCACCACGCCCTTCTCGGCCAGCTTGTTCAGCACCGGGTGTTCGACGCGGCAGGAGATGCACCAGGTGCCCCACACGTTGACCAGCGCCGGTTTGCCCAGCAGGTCGGCCTGGGTCAGGGTCTTGTCGCCCTGCACCGTTGGCAGGCTGAAGGCCGGGAAGGGTTTGCCGATCATCGCCGAAGGCAACTCGGCCGGGTCCAGGTACAGCCCGCGATACAGGAACACCGCCACCACCAGAAACATCGCCAGCGGCACAACCATCAACCAACGCTTCATACCGCCGCTCCCTGCAGGCCGAGGGCTTCACGCACCCGGCTCTTGACCTTGACCCGATAACGCCGGTCCAGCGCGGCGAGCAAACCGCCGAAACCGGTGAGCAAACCACCGAACCAGATCCAGCGCACAAACGGCTTCACATGCACGCGCACGGCCCAGGCGCCGTCGCCCAGGGGTTCGCCCAGTGCCACATAGAGGTCACGGGTAAACCCGGCGTCGATACCGGCCTCGGTCATCATCGAACTCTGCACGGTGTACAGGCGTTTTTCCGGGTGCAGCACCGCCACTTCCTTGCCGTTGCGCACGACGCGCACGGTGCCTTTGTCGGAGGTGAAGTTCGGGCCTTCGAAGTGCTTGGCGCCTTCGAAGATGAAGTGGTAACCGGCCAGGTCCATGGACTCGCCCGGCGCCAGGCGCAGGTCGCGCTCAGCGCTGTTCTGGCTGGACAGCACCACGCCCAGGGCGCACACGGCGATGCCGATGTGGGCGACCTGCATGCCCCAATAGCTGCGGGTCAAGCCAGGCAAGCCCTTGATCAGGCCTTTGTGACGGGTCTTGTCGACGATGTCGCGCACGCCGGCCAGCAACACCCACGCCGCCAGCAGGAAGGTGGCCAGCACCGCCCAGTTGAAGTCGCCGTAAGCCACACCGGCGATCACCGCCAGGGCCACGCTGCCCAGCAGCACGGGCATGAGCATGCCTGCCAGCCATTTCACCGGGGTGTCTTTCCAGCGCACCAGCACGCCGACGGCCATCACCACCATCAACAGGCCCATCAGCGGGATAAACAACGCGTTGAAGTACGGCGGGCCGACGGACAGCTTGGCGCCGCTCAAGGCATCCAGCACCAACGGGTACAGGGTACCGAGCAGAATCATCGACGCGGCCACCACCAGCACCAGGTTATTGCCCAGCAGCAGCGTTTCCCGCGACCACAGGTTGAAGCCGACCTGGCTCTTGACCACTGGCGCGCGCAGGGCGAACAGCGTGAGCGAGCCGCCGACCACAAACAGCAGGAAGATCAGGATGAAGATGCCGCGCTCCGGGTCGGACGCGAACGCGTGCACCGACGTCAGTACGCCCGAACGCACGAGGAAGGTACCGAGCAGGCTGAGGGAAAACGCCGCGATGGCCAGCAACACGGTCCAGCTCTTGAACACGCCGCGTTTTTCGGTGACGGCCAGCGAGTGAATCAGCGCCGTGCCCACCAGCCAGGGCATGAAGGAGGCGTTTTCCACCGGGTCCCAGAACCACCAGCCGCCCCAACCGAGTTCGTAGTAGGCCCACCACGAGCCCAAGGTGATACCAATGCCGAGGAACGCCCAGGCGACGATGGTCCACGGTCGCGACCAGCGCGCCCAGGCGGCGTCAAGACGCCCGCCGAGCAAGGCGGCGATGGCGAAGGCAAAGGCCACGGAGAAACCGACGTAGCCCATGTAGAGCATCGGCGGGTGCACGATCAGGCCGATGTCTTGCAGCAGCGGGTTGAGGTCGTGCCCGTCTGCCGGGATCTGCGGCAGGATGCGGCTGAACGGGTTGGAGGTCATGATCAGGAACAGCAGGAACCCAATGCTGATCATGCCCATCACTGCCAGCACGCGCGCCAGCATCACTTGTGGCAATTGGCGCGAGAACACCGACACGGCGAAGGTCCAGCCGCCGAGGATCAACGCCCACAGCAGCAACGAACCTTCGTGGGCCCCCCACACGGCGCTGAACTTGTAGTACCAGGGCAAGGCGCTGTTGGAGTTGTTGGCCACATAGGCGACGGAAAAGTCGTCGGTCATGAAGGCGTAGGTGAGGCAGCCGAAGGCGAACAACAGGAACGCAAACTGGCCCCAGGCAGCCGGCTGTGCCAGGCTCATCCACAGGCGGTCACCGCGCCAGGCGCCGAGCAACGGCACCACGGCCTGCACAATGGCAAAGCACAGGGCGAGGATCATCGCCAACTGGCCGAGTTCTGGAATAAACAATGCGGACGTCATGGCTTAGCCCTCCTTGGCTGGCGTTGGCGCGGATTGACCGCTGTCTTTGAGGGCCTTGGTCACTTCAGGCGGCATGTATTTCTCATCGTGCTTGGCCAGCACTTCGTCGGCCACCACCACGCCGTCGGCGTTGAGCTTGCCCAGAGCGACGATGCCCTGGCCTTCGCGGAACAGGTCCGGGAGGATGCCGCGGTAGGTGATGGTCACGGCCTTGTTGAAGTCGGTGACCACGAAGGTCACGTCGAGGGAGTCGCTGGAGCGTTTGAGCGAGCCCTTCTCCACCATGCCGCCGGCGCGGATGCGGGTGTCCAGTGGGGCTTCGCCATTGGCGATCTGGGTCGGGGTGTAGAACAGGTTGATGTTCTGCTGCAGGGCGCTCAAGGCCAGGGCCACGGCAATGCCGACGCCGGCCAGGATGGCAAGGATGATCAACAGACGCTTTCTACGCAGCGGATTCACTTTTCGGTCTCCCGGCGCAGACGACGCGCCTCTTGTTGCAAGTAACGCTTGCGGGCCAGGATCGGCGCGGCCACGTTGAGGGCCAGCACCGTCAGGCAGATGCCATAGGCCGTCCAGACATACAGGCCGTGATGGCCCATGGCGAGAAAATCACTGAAAGACGCAAAGCTCATCCACGGGCTCCCAGGCAGGTTTGCACTTCGGCCTTGACCCAACTGGCGCGGGCTTCACGCTTGAGCACTTCAAGGCGCATGCGCATCAGCAGCACGGCGCCGAAGAAGCAGTAGAACCCCAGCACCATCAGCAGCAACGGCGCCCACATTTCCACGGGCATGGCCGGTTTTTCGGTGAGGGTGAAAGTGGCGCCCTGGTGCAGGGTGTTCCACCACTCCACCGAGTATTTGATGATCGGGATGTTGATCACGCCGACGATGGCCAGCACGGCGCAAGCCTTGGCGGCGCTGTCGCGATTGCTGATGGCGTTGCCCAGGGCAATCAGGCCGAAGTACAGGAACAGCAGGATCAACATGGAGGTGAGCCGTGCGTCCCATACCCACCACGAACCCCAGGTGGGTTTGCCCCAGATCGCGCCGGTGACCAGCGCCACGGCGGTCATCCATGCACCGATGGGCGCGGCGCATTGCAGGGCCACGTCGGCGAGCTTCATCTTCCACACCAGGCCGACGATGCCGCACACGGCCAGCATCATGTAGCAGGACTGGGCCAGCATCGCGGCAGGAACGTGGATATAGATGATGCGAAAGCTGTTGCCTTGCTGGTAGTCCGGTGGCGCGAAGGCCAGGCCCCAGACCAGGCCGATGCCAATCAACACGGCGGCAGCGATGCTCAGCCACGGCAGCAGCTTGCCGCTGATGCCATAAAACCATTTGGGCGAGCCGAGCTTGTGAAACCAGGTCCAGTTCATTGCTGTTTCCATCACGGTGGCTTCCCGTCATTGCGGGAGGCTCAGGGTCTTTACTGACTAAGACATAACGCTTGGTCAGACCTCATTATTCGCCGACGCTGATCTTCAGGCCGGCCGCTATAGCAAAGGGTGTCAGGGTTACCGCCAGGGCGGTCAGGCTACCAAGCCACAGGAGGTAACCGGTCGCCGGCATGCCCATGAGCGCGGCTTGCAAGGCGCCGCTGCCCAGGATCAACACCGGGATATACAAAGGCAGAATCAGCAGGGCCAGTAACAGGCCGCCCCGCTTCAAACCGACGGTCAACGCTGCGCCCACCGCCCCCAACAGGCTGAGCACCGGCGTACCGAGCAACAAGGATAGAAGCAACACCGGCAAGCATTCGACGGGCAAGCCCAGCATCATCGCCAACAGTGGCGAAAGCAAGACTAGCGCCAAGCCGGAAAAAACCCAGTGTGCCAGCACCTTGGCCAGCACCAGAAGTGGCAAGGGGTGCGACGAAAGGACCCACTGTTCGAGGGAGCCATCTTCGAAATCACTGCGAAACAGCCCGTCCAGCGAGAGCAGAACCGATAAAAGCGCCGCCACCCACACCAGCCCCGGGGACAAGGTTTGCAACAGTTTAGTCTCGGGGCCGACCGCCAGCGGGAACAGCGCGATGACAATCGCGAAGAACACCAGCGGGTTGGCCAACTCAGCCGGGCGGCGGCACAACAGCCGCGCTTCGCGGGCGACCAACAGGGCGAATACGCTCATGCCGACCACCTTCCCAGGTCCAGGTCACGGTAACCGGCAGGCGTGCGATTGAGGGTGTGATGGGTGGTGAGCAGCACCAGCCCGCCCTTTTCGCAGTGCTGGGCCAAATGTTCTTCGAGCTGGGCGACGCCTTGTTTATCCAGGGCGGTGAATGGCTCGTCGAGAATCCACAGCGGCGGGCCCGGCAGGTACAAACGCGCCAGGGCCACGCGGCGCTGTTGGCCGGCAGACAGGGTGTGGCAGGGAACGTCTTCGAAGCCCTTGAGACCGACAGCGGCCAGGGCTTGCCAAATAGCGTCGCGGGACGCGGGATGATGCAGGGCGCTGAGCCAGCTGAGGTTTTCTTCGGCGGTGAGCACGTCCTTGATGCCGGCGGCGTGACCGATCCAGACGAGGTTGCGGGCCAGCTCAGTGCGTTGTTCATTGAGCGGCTTGCCGTTGAGCCGCACAACACCTGCCGTCGGCTGCATCAACCCGGCCAGCAGGCGTAGCAAGCTGGTCTTGCCGCTGCCGTTGGGGCCACTGACCTGCACCATGTCGCCGCCCGTCAGCCGCAGTTCGAGGTGCTCGAACAGCAGGCGCAGGTCGCGTTCACAGGAAAGCGCTACGGCTTCAAGAAGAGGGCTGGTCAAAAGATCGCGGGCCTTTACGGTTCAAGTCGGCGGTGCAGCGGCCGTTAAAGAGAAATGCACAATAACGGCTTTGGCGACCGATTTTAGAGAGCTGGATCAAATAGTTGTGAGGTTTTTACCGCTCTCTTTGCAGACGGGCGGCATTATACATGCGATGCCCTACTCTAAAGAGGGCAATTTCCTTCGAGACGACGTGCACGATGACCGGTGAGATCAACCTTCCTACACTGCCGCCAGCACCCGCGGCCGGGCCTGCCCCGCTGCCCCCGACCGGTGAGCTGCTGAAACTGCTGGAACCGCAGATCGGCTTGATCGACCCCGGAAAAACCGTGAACGCCGAGGTACTCGCGCTTAAACAGGGCGGTGATGCGTTTCAGCTGCTGCTCAAGTTGACCCTCGAAGGCGGCCGCCAGACCCTGGTGCAAGCCAGCAGCGCACAGCCATTGCCGCTGGGCAGCAACGTGGCCGTGAGCCAGACCCCGACGGGCAACCTGACCATCACCTTGCAGCAAGCCTTGAGCGCCAACGTGGCCGCCCTCACCCGCATCGACACCACGCAAATGCCGGTGGGTACGCTGTTGCAGGCCAAAGTACTGACCACCCAAATGCTGCCCCAGGGCACCACGCAACCGGCGATCTACCGTTCGCTGGTGACCGTGCTCAGCAACGCCCTGGCCGGGGCGACCCTGACCGTGGAAAGCCCGCAGCCACTGCGGGTGGGCAGTTTGCTGAGTGCCGTGGTGCAAGACACCCAGACCTTGAATTTCGTGCCATTGAGCGGGCTCAAGGACCAACTGGCCGTGGCGCAGCAACTCGCCACCCAGCAAAGCCGCCAGGGTTCGCTGGACGTGGTGTTCACCGCCTTGCAGAACCTGCCCGCTGATGACACTACCTCCAGCGACCTGCGCGCGGCCGCCGCGCGCTTGCTCGCCGCGCTGCCCGACCTGTCGCAGGTGAGCAACCCGAAGGTGCTGGCACAAGTGATCCAGAACAGCGGCGCGTTTCTCGAAGCCAAATTGCTGGCCGGGCAAAACCCGCAAATCCCGCCGCTGGACATGAAGGGCGCGTTGCTGCGCCTGGTCGCCGATCTGCTGCCCGCGCTGCCTACCGGCACCAACCTGAATGCGATCCTCGCCGCCAACACCCTGGCCCAGGTGCTGCCCAACTTTGTGCGCAACCCGCTGAACACCCTGGGCCAGGTCAGCGCCCGCCAGACACCGGCCGGCTTTCCGTTGCCGGAGCGGCTGATGGCCAAGCTGGAAGGCGAAGGCGACCTGGAAAACCTGCTGCGCCTGGCCGCCGGGGCCATCTCGCGCCTGCAGAGCCATCAACTGTCGAGCCTGGAACAAACCGGCACCACCGCCGACGGTCGCTTACAGACCACCTGGCAACTGGAAATCCCCATGCGCACCTTGCAGGACATCGTGCCGTTGCAGGTCAAGTTCCAGCGCGAAGAGCCGCCGCCGGACAAGGACCAGCCCGAACGCAAAGACAAAAAAGACCCCAAGCAGATGCTCTGGCGCGTGGAGCTGGCCTTTGACATGGAGCCGCTGGGGCCGTTGCAGGTTCAGGCGCAACTGACCCAGGGCAAGCTCTCCAGCCAGTTGTGGGCGTCCCGCCCGTTTACCGCCAGCCTGATCGAAAGCCATTTGGGCAGCCTGCGCGAACGCCTGGTGACCTCGGGCATCAATGTCGGCGACCTGGACTGCCACCTCGGCACGCCGCCACGTGGGCCGCGAACTGGCTTGGAGCAACGCTGGGTGGATGAAACCGCATGAAGAACGCCACCCCACCCCGCCAGGCGATCGCCCTCAAGTATGACGGCCAGCAAGCCCCCACTCTCACAGCCAAGGGCGACGACGCCTTGGCCGAGGCGATCCTGAAACTGGCGCGGGAAAATGAAGTGCCGATCTATGAGAACGCCGAGCTGGTGAAGCTGCTGGCGCGCATGGAGTTGGGCGACAGTATCCCGGAAGAGTTATACCGCACGGTGGCGGAGATCATCGCGTTTGCCTGGACGTTGAAAGGCAAGTTCCCGGTGGGGTATGACCCGGACGCAGGGCCGGTGGAGCGGGATGTGACGGCGCGCGGGGACGATTACTGACATTTTCCGAACACGCACAATCCCTGTAGGAGCTGGCTTGCCAGCGATGGCGGTGGTCCAGGCAACCTATGTTTGGCTGGTGGACCGCGATCGCCGGCAAGCCGGCTCCTACAGGGGGTGCGTGGTCAGTTGAGGACTTCGCTCAGGGGGATGAAATTGACCCGGTCGCCCACCGTCAGCGTCGTGCCTTCCAACACCTCCACAAACCCTTCTGCCCACGCCGCGCTGCGCAGCACGCCGGAGCTCTGGTTGCGGTAGATGATCGCCTTGCCCTGCTCGATGCGACCGCGCAGGTATTCGCGGCGGTTGCCCGGTTTGGGCCATTCGAAGCCCACCGGCACTTCAAAGCGCAGCGGCGCCACGTCCTGCACACCTTGGCGGCGCAGCAGGTAAGGCCGCGCCAGCAAGGCAAAGGTCACCAGGGTCGACGCCGGGTTGCCCGGCAGGCCAATCACCGGCACACCGCGAAAGTGGCCGAAGGTCAGCGGTTTTCCGGGTTTGATCGCCAGTTTCCACAGCGCCAGCTCTCCCTCTTCGCGCAGGGCGATGCCGAGGAAGTCCGCCTCGCCCACCGACACACCGCCCGTGGACAGGATCAGGTCAACGTCAGCCAGACCGCCGAGGCGTGTGCGGGTCTTTTCGAGATCGTCGGGCAGGATGCCGGCGTCGATCACTTCGCAGCCCATACGCGTCAGCCACGAGCACAACACACGGCGATTGCTGTTGTAGATCTGGCCCGGGCCGAGCGGCAAGCCAGGTTCGATCAGCTCATCCCCGGTGGACAGCACGGCCACGCGTGGGCGGCGCACCACGTCAAGACGGTCATGCCCAAGGGACGCGGCAAGGCCGAGTTCGACCGGGCCCAGGCGCGTGCCGGCCGTCAGCACCAACTCGCCGACGGTGGTCTCCTGCCCTTGCGGGCGGATGTTCTGGTCCAGCTGCAACGGCTCGCTAAAGCTCACGCGCTCGTCGGCGTGGACCACGGCGTTTTCCTGCATTTCGACGCAGTCTGCGCCTTCGGGCACCGGGGCACCGGTGAAGATCCGCGCACAGGTGCCGGCAGCCAGGGGTTGCGGTGCCTGGCCAGCGAAGATGCGCTGGCTGACCACCAGCGGCTCGCCGTTCCAGTCCGCAAGGCGCAGGGCGTAGCCGTCCATGGCGCTGTTGGGCCAGGGCGGCAGGTCGAGGGTGGACACCAGATCCTGGGCCAGTACCCGCCCATCGCAATCGGCCAGGGGCAGGCGCTGCTGTTCGCGGATCGGCGCGGCGTCGGCCATGTCCAGCAGTTGCTGCAGCGCCTGCTCCACCGGCATCAGGGCGCCGGTCTTGCCGGGCTTACCCACGGGATTCACAAGGTTCGGCCTGCTTGAGGTGCGGCACGAAGTTGCACGGGCGATGGCGGTTGTCCAGCTGTTCAGCGAGGATGCCATCCCAGCCGGTGCGCACGGCATTGGTGGAGCCCGGCAGGCAGCACACCAGCGTGCCATTGGCCAGACCGGCCAGGGCGCGGGACTGCACGGTGGAGGTGCCGATATCGGCCACGGAGATCTGGCGGAACAGCTCGCCAAAACCGTCGACCTGTTTGTCCAGCAGGCAGCTCACGGCTTCGGGGGTGCTGTCGCGCCCGGTGAAGCCGGTGCCGCCGGTGATCAGCACCACTTGCACGATGTCTTCGGCGATCCAGTGGGCCACCTGGGCGCGGATCTTGTAGAGGTCGTCCTTGAGCAATACACGCTCGGCCAGGGTGTGGCCGGCAGCGGTCAGGCGGTCGACGAAGACCTGGCCCGAGGTATCGGTGTCGAGGGTGCGGGTGTCGCTGACGGTCAGTACAGCGATGTTCAGGGGTACGAAGGGCGCATCAGCCTTGGCTTTCATGGCTCGGTCCGGTTGTCGAAGGAACAGCCCGATGTTATATCACAGGGCCCTCTTTACCTGCCGCAGCGGAACCGTCATGTCTTCAGATTCTTCAGCCCTGCCCTGTTCGATTTTGCTACTGGCCGGAGGGCGTGGACAGCGTATGGGCGGCCAGGACAAAGGCTTGTTGCACTGGCGCGGCCTGCCGCTGATTGCCCATCTGCAGCGCCTGGCGCGGCCGCTGACGGATGACCTGATCATCTCGTGCAATCGCAACCATGCGCTTTACGCGCCGTTCGCCGACCAGTTGGTGAGCGACGACAGCCCGGACTTTCCCGGACCGTTGGCGGGCATTCGTGCTGGATTGGCCGCCGCGCGTCATGGGCACCTGCTGATCTTGCCGTGCGATGTGCCCAATATTGATGTGCACCTGCTGACCCAGATGCGTGAGACGGTGCAACGTAACCCGCTGCTGCCGCTGATGGTGCGCCATGGCGAGTTCTGGGAGCCCTTGATCTGCATCATCCCCACCCACCTGCGCGACGCCGTGGAAAGCGCCTGGGATGCGGGTGAGCGCAGCCCGCGCAAGATGCTTCTGCAACTGAGCGGCATCGGCCTTGAATGCCCGGCCGATGATCCACGCCTGGCCAACCTGAATACACCCGAGCTGTTGCACCCAGGGTTTGGCGTGTCAGAATGAGCGTCGGACAAGGAACTTTGCCGACGTCTTATACGTCACAAGGTCAGCACTCAAAAAAGTATTCTCTCGGAGACACACTCATGACTCAACGGACCATCGCCGCTCTCATGCTTGCACTGGGCCTCGCTACCCTTGCCGGTTGCGCCTCGCCAACAGTGATCACCCTGAATGACGGTCGCGAAATCCAGGCCGTCGACACTCCTAAATTCGACAAGGACTCGGGTTTCTACGAGTTCGAACAATTGGACGGCAAGCAGACCCGCATCAACAAGGATCAGGTTCGCACCGTTAAAGACTTGTAAACCTCAGCGTTTACTACCAAGGCCCGCCTCGCGCGGGCCTTGTCGTTTCTGGCGGTTACCAGTCGAGGGTGATTTGGCTGCGAAAGCTGCGCTCGTGCCCGGTCACCGGGTCGATAAAACGCACACCCTGGGCCAGCAGCTTGAGCGGGTTGGCGTAGTCGTCCACGGCGTCCTTGATCACGTCGGGGTAGAACGGGTCATTGCAGATGCTCGCCCCCAGCGCGGTCATGTGCACACGCAGCTGGTGCTTCTTGCCCGTAACGGGAAACAAGCCATAGCGCCATAGATCACCGTGTTTCTCGCGTACCTCCACGGCCGTTTCGGTGTTGCTGGCGCCCTGACCTTCCTGCATGCGGAAAAACGGTTCGCCATCCACCAGGCGGCTTTTGTGCACTAAGGGGAAGGTCAGGCCTGGCAGAGCCGGGGCAATGGCTTCGTAGAACTTGTCGATCTTTCGCGTGGGAAACAGTTGCTGGTACGCCGCGCGGCTGGCCGGGTTGGCCGAGAACAGCACCAGCCCTGCGGTATGCCGGTCGATCCGGTGCAGCGGCACCAGCGAAGGGTTGTCCAAACGGCGGATCAAGCGGCGCAACAGGGTTTGCTCGACGTATTCCCCGGCGGGCGTCACGGGCAGGAAGTGTGGCTTGTCGGCGACGACCAGGTGCTCGTCGGCATACAGAATGGTCTCCTGCACCGGGATCACTTTTTCATTCGGTACTTCACGAAAGTAATAGATGCACAGGCCTTCCTTGTAGGCCAGGTCCGCACCTATCGGGCAGCCGTTGATGTCCAGCACCCGACCACGGGCGATGCGGTCCAGCCAGTGTTCTCGGCTGATGGCCGGGAAGTGTTCAGATAGGCAGTCGAGCACCAGCGCCCAAGGGCCCGGCGGCAGGTACAAGGTGCTGGCTTGGTGCTCGGAGGCGATAAACGCGGAAGTGGACATGCAGATGCTCGAAGCCTTGGGAAAACCGGCGGGCATTATCCCGCAGGGTTCAGGCCTTGGCCAATTGCGCGCGCAGCACCGGCGAAGCACTGGCAGCCTCGGTGAACTCCTTGAGCCAACGCAGCACGTCCACCGCTTCCCAGCGGCCGGGATCATAGAGCGCGTATAACAGGCCCTGATAACCCACTACATCCAGTTGCTTGTGGTAACCGGCGCTCTGGAACAGCGCCTCGATCTCGGCGAAGCAGGTGTTGAAATGCACTTTGTTGAAGGGCGTCTTGCCTTCCGTGACCAGGCCATCGAGGCGCAGCTCGTTCACCGCGTCGCGTACGACATCGGCGGACATGCGATTGACGCTGCTTTTCAGTTGTTCAACATTCACCACGGGCGTTCCCTCAATTCAATCGCTGTACAAACATACAGTAACTTAATATTTGGAAACCTGCCATCGCATAACACTCAACGAAGGAAGGCAACGACCTGTTGTGTGTCGAAAGGCCAATCCAGTTCCGCACCGGTGTCTGCCCGGCGAAGCACCGGGATACGCAGGCCGTAGGCTTCGGTCAGATCGTCGGGGTCGGTAATATCCACCAACTCCACCAGCAACCCGTGTTCGACGAGCGGCATGATTTCGGCTTCGGCGATCTCACAAAGATGGCAACCCAGGGTGCCGAACAACTGGCATTCAGGAAGCATGATGAATGGACCTGATCAGAAAACAGGCACACATTCTAAGCCCGGTTGCAGCCTCACGCCCACCCCATAAACCCTGACCCAGATCACCATGGCCTATAACTGATTCAGCGATTCTCACGGCTTTTTTGCCTGCCCCCTTGCAATGGAGATGCCTGTGTTTGCCAACCTGTTGATCATCCTGGCCTCGTCCCTGGTAGTGATTGCGCTGTTTCGCCGGCTGCAATTGCCCCCCGTGCTGGGCTACCTGTGCGTGGGCCTGGCCGTGGGGCCCACGGCCCTGGACTGGGTGAACGACAGCGAAGAGCTGCCCGACCTCGCCGAACTCGGCGTGGTGTTCCTGCTGTTTTCCCTGGGGCTGGAGTTTTCCCTGACCAAGATGCTCGCCCTGCGCCGCGTGGTGTTTGGCTTGGGCAGCCTGCAAGTGGTGGGCTGCGGGGTATTGCTGGGCGTACTGTTGATGATCCTGGGCGTGACGCCGGGCATCGCCTTGCTGTTGGGCGCGGGGCTGGCGTTGTCGTCCACGGCCATCGTCAGCAAGGAGCTCGGCAGCCTCGGGGAGATTTTCAGCAGTCATGGCCAGAACGCAATTGGCGTGCTGCTGTTCCAGGACGTGGTAGCCGTATTGCTGTTGACCCTGGTGCCGGTGTTCGCCGGCACCGGTGAGCAGGCCTGGTACCTGGCATTGCCCTTGACCCTGGGCAAGACCGTGGTGCTGTTTGTGGGCCTGCTGCTTGCCAGCCGCTGGTTGTTGCCACGGCTGTTCCATGAAGTGGCGGCGTCCCACTCCGCCGAACTGTTTGTGCTGTTGGCCCTGGTGATTGTCTTGCTCACGGCGTGGCTCACGCATTTGCTGGGCTTGTCCCCTGCCCTCGGTGCCTTCCTGGCTGGCATGCTGCTGGGGGAAAGCCATTATCGCCATCAGATCGAGGCGGACATCCGGCCCTTTCGCGACATCCTGCTGGGGCTGTTTTTTGTCAGCATCGGCATGCTCATCGACCTGCAACTGTTTGTCAGCCACAGCCTGCTGATCCTTGGCCTGACCCTCACCTTGATGCTGGTCAAGGGCTGCGTGGTGGCGGCGCTGGTCAAGCTGCGCGGCAGCGACAGTGAAACCGCCTGGCGCAGCGGCCTGGCCCTGGCCCAGGGCGGCGAATTCTGTTTTGCCTTGATGGCGCAGATGCAGCAAAGCCGCTTGATCCCCGACGAATTCAACGGCCTGCTGCTCGCCGCGACCTTCTGCTCGATGTTGCTCACGCCGCTGTTATTGCGCGCTGCACCGAGTCTGGCCCTGCGCCTGCACCGCACGCCCAATCAGCAAGTCCAACTGGACGAAATCACCGCGCTCAACGCCGAGCTGCGCGGGCATGCGGTGATCTGTGGCTATGGCCGCGTCGGGCAATCCATCGGGCGCTTTCTGCGGCGCGAACAGCAAGCCTTTATCGCACTGGACGACGACCCTGAGCGGGTGCAGGAAGCTGCCACTGAAGACAGCAGCGTGCACTACGGGGATTGCCGGCGCGGCGCCCTGCTCAGCGCAGTGGGCCTGGAGCGCGCGCGACTGGTGGTGATCGCGGTGGACAACAGCGATGTCGCGTTGGTGGTGCTCAAGGAAGCGCGACGCATCAACGCTGACGTGCCGATCCTGGTGCGCACCCGCGATGACAGCCAGTTGGCTGAACTGAAAGCGGCGGGCGCCAGCGAAGTGGTGCCCGAGCTGTTGGAGTCGAGCCTGATGCTCGCCTCCCACGCCTTGATCCTGCTGGGCCTGCCGGACCAACAGGTGCAGGCGCGGGTGGACGAAGTGCGGCATAACCGCTACCGCCTGCTACACGGTTTTAATCCATCGGCCGAACCACCGATCAATCCTGACTGACCGCACCGATTTTATGGATCGACAGGTCCGCACCGTAGTACTCCTCTTCCTGGCTCAGGCGCAGCCCGTGCAGGCGTTTGATCACACCGTACACCAACAGGCCACCGCCGAGCGCCACCCCCACACCCAGGGCGGTGCCGATCAACTGGCTGATCAGGCTGACGCCGCCCAGTCCACCCAGCGCGGTCTGGCCGAAGATGCCGCAGGCGATGCCACCCCACACGCCGCACAGGCCGTGCAGCGGCCACACACCCAGTACGTCGTCGATCTTCCAGCGATCCTGGGCTGCAATAAAGCACCACACGAACAGCCCACCCGCGACTGCGCCAGTGACCAGCGCGCCCACCGGGTGCATCAGGTCGGAACCGGCACAAATTGCCACCAGCCCGGCCAACGGACCGTTGTGCAGGAAGCCCGGGTCGTTGCGCCCAATGATCAACGCCGCGACCGTGCCACCCACCATCGCCATCAACGAGTTGACCGCCACCAGGCCACTCACGCCGTTGAGGGTTTGCGCGCTCATCACGTTGAAGCCGAACCAGCCGACAATCAAAATCCACGAGCCCAAGGCCAGGAATGGAATACTCGACGGCGCGAACGCCACCAGTCGGCCCTCGCGATAACGCCCGTTACGCGGGCCCAGCAGCAACACCGCCGCCAGCGCCAGCCAGCCGCCCATGGCGTGCACCACCACGGAACCGGCGAAGTCATGGAAGCTGGCGCCGAACGTCGCCAGCAGCCAGGCTTGCAGGCCGAAGTTCCCGTTCCACACCATGCCTTCAAAAAACGGGTAGATAAACGCCACGATCAACGCGGTGGCACACAGTTGAGGAACAAAACGTGCACGCTCGGCAATGCCCCCGGAAATGATCGCCGGGATCGCCGCCGCAAAGGTCAACAGGAAGAAGAACTTCACCAGGCCATAGCCGTGGTCGGCACTGATCACCGCAGCCGGTTGCATGAAGCTCACGCCGTAAGAGATCCAATAGCCTATAAAGAAATAAGCCAGGGTGGAGATAGCGAAGTCGCTGAGGATCTTCGACAAGGCGTTGACCTGGTTTTTCTGGCGAACCGTGCCCACTTCCAGGAACGCGAAGCCGGCGTGCATGGCCAGGACCATGACCGCGCCGATCAGAATAAACAGGGTATTGGAGCTGTGGACGAGGGTGTCCACCGCACTTTGCAAATTTTCCATGGAGGTTGGCAGGCCTGCATTAAAGGCAAAAAGCACCAAAGCGGTTCAAGCCAGGGTTTCGCGCACTAAATTGGCACCTGCGGCCTCGCCCCTCTTCAGAGGGCGTGAACCGCTTTAGCGCAGCGATCAACTCAACAGGCCGTTGCCGACAGGGTTTTTCCGCGAGTTTCAGTAATTTAGGGTAAGGTTTTTGAAGGCATTGCCTCATTCCGCCCAGATTCAGCGCAGGCCCCAGGGCGTGCGCACCAAGGCAAAGCAAAAGCTGTACCAGACAATTGCACTGAACCTTCACCGACACCGGTGACTCGAAAACACACGTAGCCAACACACGTGCAGACCCAGACACACAGATCAGCCAATCACGGAGATAACCATGGCCAGAAAAACTGCAAAAACTGCTCAAGAAATACTGCTGGCGGATTTTCAAACCCTGGTCAGTGACACCGAAAAACTGCTGGACGACACCAAAGTGCTGGCCGGCGACCAAGCCGACGAGTTGCGCACCAAGATCCACGACAGCCTGCTCAAGGCCCGTGAAACCCTGCAGCAGACCGAAGATTCCCTGCGTGAACGCGGCCAGGCAGCCGTCACCGCCACCGAAGATTACGTGCAAGCCAACCCTTGGCAGTCGGTGGGCATTGCCGCCGGCGTGGGCTTTCTGATCGGCCTGCTGGCTACAAGGCGCTAACCATGTCTATCGGCGAAACCGGCTCGTCTACGGGCACTACTTCAAGACGTCTGGGCGCGGCCGTGCTGGGCTTGCTGCACAGCCATGTCGAACTGTTTGGCATCGAGTTGCAGGAACAGAAGGCACGCACGGTCAGCCTGCTGCTGTTTGCCGGCCTGGCGTTGGTGTTCGCGCTGCTGTTGCTGGTGGGTTTGTCGACACTGGTGATGATTTTGGTGTGGGACACCGGCTACCGGCTCACGGGGATCATCTGCCTCTGCGTGTTCTATAGCCTGGCGGCCGCGTTCTGCGGGGTGCGCTTGAAGGCGGCGGTGTTCGATGAGTCCACGCCGTTCCACGCCACTCTCGAAGAGCTGGCCAATGATCGGGAGCGCCTGCTGCCATGAGCCTGACTGAAATGCCACAGAACACTTCACGACGGGAAATGCGCAAGGCGTTGATCCGCCTGCGCATGGAAATGCACCGCCAGGAGATCCGCCACGAGTCCCAGCAACTGGTGGCGCCGCTGACCAAAGTGCGCAGCATGGGTCAGAACTGGCAGGACAGCCTGGGCATCAAGCACGCGCCGCTGTGGGGCGTGGCTGCGGTCACCCTGCTGGGTTTCTTCACCGGCAAAGGCGCCAAGGGCGGGAGTATCAGCAGCCTGACACGCCTGGTGAGGCTCGGAGCAGGTCTGATCCCGCTGATCAAACTGGCCATGCAGGGCAGTTCACGCAAAGGTTGAGCCCTGCTGGCTGCATTCTTGCAAACAGAATCGGCTCGGCCCTCATCATCGAGGGCCGGGCCTTTTTTTCGCCGACTCTTTTAAGGAGGCCCCGTGATTGACGGGCAACCGCTCGCCTGCTTCCAGCCGTTCATCGATACCGCCACCGGGCGCATTGCCGGTGTTGAGGCGCTCGGCCGCCTGCGCCAGGCCGATGGCCGCTTGCAGTCTGTGGGCCCCTTGTTCGCCGACCCGCGCACGCCAGGCGCCACTTTGCGACGCCTTGACCGGCAGATCCGCGACAATGCTTTAAGCCGTCTGCATGAGGCCCCCGAAGACTGGTTCCTGAGCCTGAACATTTCGCCGCGCTGGATCAACCGGCTGCGCCCCGGCCAGGCACTGCCCAGCTTGAAGCAATTGCAGGCCCATGGCGTCGACCCGCAGCGCATCGTGTTCGAGATCACCGAGCTGGGCGGCGACATCCAGCGCCTGGCCGACGTGGTGGCGCGCTATCGCGAGGCCGGCGCGCGCATCGCCATCGATGACTTTGGCGCCGGCTATTCGCAACTCGACCGCGTGCTGGCGTTGCAGCCAGACATTCTCAAGCTGGACATGCGCCTGTTCCAGGAAGCTGCCCGAGGCGGGCCGAGCAGTGAAGTGGTACGGGCCCTGGCGCAGATGGCCGAGAAAACCGGCTGCTGGATCATTGCCGAAGGCGTGGAAACCGAGGCGCAATTGAGTTTCGCCCTGGAATGCGGCTCGCGCTATGTGCAGGGTTACCTGTTCGCCCAGGCACAGCTGGACTGGTTCGATGCAGACGCCTTTGTGCCGCGCTTCGCGCAACTGCGTACCGCCTACGTGCAGCAGAAGCTTGCAGAGCGGGGGCGCGTGATGCAGTTACGCCTGCAGTTGGCCGAACTGATGAAAATCCTGCAGGCCTGGGCACAGGGCCAGGCACCTCTGGCTCAACTGCCCCAATTGCCAAACTTCCCCTGGCTGCTGCGCTTTTACCAATGCGACCGGCATGGCACCCAACTGACGCCCAACTTCGAATGGCGCCAGGATGCCTGGCAGGCCGACAGCCGCTACCTGGGCCACAACTGGTCGTGGCGCCCCTACTTCTATCACCTGCTCGCGGAAGGCTGGGAGGAACGGCGCCTGACCCTGTCGTCGACCTATCGCGACGCCACCACTAACAGCTACTGCCTGACCGCAGGACAATTCTTCGATAACGGTCAGCGTTTGCTGTTAATCGATATCGACGCGGCCGGGCTGTAGATTTTCGCTTGCCCCGCCACGACGGAACCGGGAAGCTGGGCGGTGTCATTCACCGCACGGAGAGTAACCGCCTTGGATTGGCCCACCCTGCTTACCCGCGAACGCCTCGGTAAAACCCTGCACAGTCCGGAAGAACTGGGCCGCAGCCCGTTTCACAAGGACCATGACCGCATCATTTTCTCGGGTGCGTTCCGCCGCCTGGGCCGCAAGACCCAAGTGCACCCGGTGTCCAGCAATGACCATATCCACACGCGGCTGACCCACTCCCTGGAAGTCAGCTGCGTGGGCCGCTCCCTGGGCATGCGCGTGGGCGAAACCCTGCGCAGTGCCCTGCCCGACTGGTGTGACCCGAGCGACCTGGGCATGGTGGTGCAGTCGGCCTGCCTGGCCCACGACATCGGCAACCCGCCGTTCGGGCATTCCGGCGAAGATGCCATCCGCCACTGGTTCCAGCAGGCGGCCGGGCGCGGCTGGCTGGATGACATGAGCAGCGCCGAGCGCAATGACTTCCTCAATTTCGAAGGCAATGCCCAGGGTTTTCGCGTGCTGACCCAGCTTGAATATCACCAGTTCGACGGGGGTACGCGGCTGACCTACGCCACGCTGGGTACCTACCTGAAGTATCCCTGGACCGCTCGCCACGCCGACTCCCTGGGCTACAAGAAACATAAGTTCGGCTGCTACCAGAGCGAGTTGCCGATCCTTGAGCAGATCGCCCATAAACTCGGCCTGCCACAGCTGGAAGAACAGCGCTGGGCCCGGCACCCGCTGGTGTACCTGATGGAAGCGGCCGACGACATCTGCTACGCCTTGATCGATCTAGAAGACGGCCTGGAAATGGAGTTGCTGGACTACGCCGAGGTCGAGTCGTTGCTGCTCGACCTGGTCGGCGATGACCTGCCCCAGACCTATCGACAACTGGGCGCGCAAGACTCTCGTCGACGCAAGCTGGCGATCTTGCGCGGCAAGGCCATCGAGCACCTGACCAACGCGGCGGCCAGGGCGTTTGTCGAACAGCAGGACGCGCTGTTGGCCGGCACGCTGCCGGGTGACCTGGTGGAGCACATGCATGGTCCTGCCAAACGCTGCGTGCTGGACGCCAAGGACATGGCCCGCAAGAAGATCTTCCAGGACAAACGCAAGACGCTGCATGAGATCGGCGCCTACACCACCCTGGAGATCCTGCTGAACGCTTTTTGCGGGGCAGCACTGGAGCAGCATGGCGGGCGCACGCCTTCCTTCAAGAACCGCCGTATCCTCGATCTGCTGGGCAATAGCGCGCCAAATCCGGCGTGGCCGTTGCATGCGTCATTCCTGCGTATGATCGACTTCATCGCCGGCATGACCGACAGCTACGCCACCGAAATGGCGCGGGAGATGACCGGTCGCTCCAGCCCTCAATAACAGGTTCGATCGAGCTGCCTGTTGCCTGAAAGGAATCGGCCTACGAAGGGAACAGAGCAGCCTGATCGAATTCGTACAAGTACCCGAAGAATAATCACGCACGCTTTTGGCGGACATGACGATTATTCCTACGTCACGCTATCAAAGCTTGACCCCTACGTGTGCTCCCTATGCCAAGACATCTTCTGAGTATCCTGCTGGTGGAGGATCATCCCTTTCAGCTTCTAGCGACCCAATGCCTACTCAAAAGCTTCGGTTTCGACAACCTGACCCTCGCGGAAAATGCCGAACAGGCGATCCTTCTGATGACCCAGGCTGGCTCGCCCTTCGACCTCATGTTGTGCGACCAATGCCTGCCCGACCTACCGGGGCTGGAGTTGATCGAAATCGCTGGTCGTCGTCAGTTCATCCTTGCAGCCATTCTCCTGAGCGGATTACCCGCGACAGAGTTGTCAAACCTTAGCAATCAGGCACTGCACCGGGACTTGCCACTACTGGGCTACCTCTCGAAGCCGCTGAATAAAGATGAACTTATCGGGTTAGTCAGTCGATTACCGGCATCGAAAATGTAGGAAATTAAACATAACTGCTCTACGAAGAATCACGTTACGACCTGCGCCACCGCTCTAGCGCACTCAACGCACCGCATATTTCTCAATTATTTACATCTCGCTTCACAATGCCTTACCGATCAGTAGGCCGACACCTTTTTTTGCGTAGGATTTTTCCTGTTTTATATCCACTCCCCTTCTGGCTCATGCTCCCCCTTAAGCTTCTGAGCTAATGTGCCGTCTTTATTTGCACTTGCCTGGAATATGACCATGAATTCAGTTTTTATTATTGATGACCACCCTGTCATTCGACTTGCTATCCGAATGCTATTGGAACATGAAGGTTATAAAGTCGTCGGGGAAACGGACAACGGGTGTGATGCGATACAAATGGTTCGGGAATGCCTGCCGGACCTTATTATCCTGGATATCAGTATTCCAAAGCTTGACGGTCTCGAAGTGCTCTGCCGATTCAACGCAATGAACACGCCCATGAAGACCCTGATCCTGACCGCCCAATGCCCTACGCTGTTCGCAACGCGCTGCATGCGCTCTGGCGCTGACGGCTACGTCTGCAAGGAAGGCGACTTGAGCGAACTGCTGAGCGCCATCCGTGCCGTGTTATCAGGTTACAACTATTTCCCAAGCCAGGCATTGAACGGCAATGGTGCCGAGGGCGCCGACGGCCATGAACTTGAACTATTCAAAACAGTGAACGATCGAGAACTCATGGTATTGCAACTCTTTGCACAAGGACGAACCAACAAAGAAATCGCCAAAGGTATGTTTTTAAGTAACAAGACCGTCAGCACTTACAAGAAAAGACTCATGCAAAAACTAAAAGCCAAATCTTTGGTAGAACTTATCGAGATGGCAAAACGAAACGCGCTAGTGTGAGAACGTGGATGCCCAGCCGTATAAAGGACTATCTAATTATATTGAGTGCCGGTTTGTGCTTCAGCACCACCGTACCCGCCAGCCATCAGTCAGGCCCGGAACACTTCACCCTATTAAGCCGTGCGGGTGCCGTTCAACTGGACACTCAACTGGACAAGACTCAGCGTCAGTGGTTGCAGAACAAACGCGAGCTGGTGCTTGGCACCGCCGCACCTGATTATCCTCCCTTCGATCTGACCTCAAGCGGCCATGACTATGAAGGCCTCACCGCCGACTATGCAGGCCTTCTGTCCAAAGCGTTGGCCTTGCCCGTAAAGGTCTTGCGCTATCCCAACCGGGAGGCGTCGATACGTGCCCTTGAGGCGGGTGAAGTCGATTTGCTGGGCTCCTCGAATGGCTTTGAAGCCGCCAATCCGAACCTCAGCCTGTCTCAGCCATACGCGGTGGATCAACCGGTCCTGGTGACCCGCGAGGGGGAAACACGCAGTTTGAGCGATGGGTTGGGCGGACTCCGCTTGAGCCTTGTCTATCACTACCTGCCGATCAGCGAAGTCAAAAAGTTATACCCGCAGGCCAATATCCGCACCTATCCCTCCTATCAAAACGCCCTGAATGCAGTGGCGTTTGACCAGGCGGACGTTTTCCTTGGCGATACGATTTCCACCCACTACATGATCAACAAGGGCTACCTGAAGAACATTCGCATGGCCAACTTCGGCAAACATGAGGCCTACGGTTTCAGCTTTGCACTGCGCCAGGACCAGCACATCCTTTTGAGCATTGTCGACTCGGTACTGGCTGCCGTGCCCATCAATGAGCGGGAAACTATCGCCAAGCGCTGGAGCGCCGGCAGCGATATCCTGCTGACGGATAAAAAGCTGCAGCTGACGCCGCGCGAAGAGCGTTGGCTGAAGGATCACCCAGTGGTCAACGTCATTGTGAACGAGACCTTCGCGCCACTGACATTCTTCGATGCAGACGACACCTTTCGCGGGATTACCGCCGACTTGCTGGAGTTGATTCGCCTGCGTACCGGATTGCGTTTCCAGATCCAGCGCAGTCGTGAAATCAACGGCATGATCGATCAGGTCAACCGGGGCAAAGCCGACATCATCGGCGCGATCGCCCCAAGTATCGAACGAGAGGCCCAGCTGAATTTCAGCCGTCCCTACCTGGAAAACTCCTACGTGCTGCTGACGCGCAAAGAGCCCAACGCCCCCTCGAACCTGGAGCAGATGGCGGGCAAACGCCTGGCAATTACCCAAGGCAACCCGCTGGAGCACATCCTGCAACGGGACTTCCCGCAGATACAGCGGGTGGAAGCCAGTGACACCTTCAAGGCATCGGAACTGCTCGCACAAGGGCACGTCGACGGTGCCGTGAACTCGCTGGTGATCGCCAACTACTTCCTGTCTTCCCAGGTGTTCCAGGACAAACTGCAGATCAGCAGCAGTATCGGCACGCTGCCTGCCACCTTTGCGCTGGCGACGTCACGCCGCGCCGTCGAGTTGAGTTCGATCCTGGACAAGGCGCTGCTAAGCATCGCCCCGGATGAATTGGGGGTGATCAACAGCCGCTGGCGTGGCTATACCGCCGCCTCCGACAGCTACTGGCGCAACTACCATCACCTGATAGCCCAGATCGTCATCGGCACTGGCCTGCTGCTATTGATTTCCCTGACCTGGAACGCGTATATGCGCCGCCAGATCAAGCATCGACAAATGGCCGAACGGGCCCTCAACGATCAGTTCGAGTTCATGCGCGCGCTGGTCAATGAAACGCCGCACCCGATCTACGTACGCGACCGCAAGGGCTTGCTGCAGACCTGCAATGACAGTTACCTGCAAGTGTTCGGGGTCAAACGCGAAGACGTGATCGGCAAAAGCGTGATCCAGATGAACATGGCCCTGGAGACGGAAGCTGCGCAATACCATGCTGATTACCAGCGGGTCGTGGCCGAAGGCAACCCGCTGATCCTTGATCGCGTACTGCATATCCACGGGAAAAAACTGACGATCTATCATTGGATCCTTCCCTATCGCGACTCTGTCGGCGAGGTACAGGGCATCATTGGTGGCTGGATCGACATCAGCGAGCGGCGCCAACTGTTTGATGAGTTGCGTGCCGCCAAGGAGCGAGCAGATGAGGCCAACCGCGCCAAAAGCACCTTCCTCGCGACGATGAGCCACGAAATCCGCACCCCGATGAACGCAGTGATCGGCATGCTCGAACTGACCCTCAAGCGAGCCGACCAGGGTCATCTCGATCGTCCTGCCATCGAAGTGGCGTACAACTCGGCCAAGGATCTGCTGGAGTTGATCGGCGATATCCTCGACATTGCCCGTATCGAATCCGGGCGACTGAGCCTCACGCCAGAACGGGTCAACCTGCGAGAAGTGATCGAGTCCGTAGTGCGGGTCTTCGACGGCCTGGCCCGGCAGAAAACCCTCAGCCTGTCGCTGGAGTTCAACCCGCAGCTTGACGACATCGCCGTGCTGATCGACCCCTTGCGCTTCAAGCAAGTGCTTTCAAACCTGATCAGCAACGCCATCAAGTTCACTGAACGTGGCCAGGTAAGCGTCAAGGTCGCGGTGCATGCGACCGACCTGCCACAGCAGATCGAAATGAAGCTGGTGGTCGAAGACACCGGTATAGGTATCAGCCGTGAAGACCAGCAACGGTTGTTCGCGCCCTTCGCCCAAGCCGATAACTCAGGGCATCTGGCAAGAAGCGGCGCCGGCCTGGGGTTGGTGATCTGCCGCAGCCTGTGCTCGATGATGGGGGGGCAGTTGAGTCTCAACAGCGTGCCAATGGTCGGCACCCAAGTGCATGTTGGCTTGAAAATGACCTGCTTGCAGCCGGTACCGGCCGTCGATGAGCTCAAGCCCGAACCCTGCACAAAAGCCCCGGTGCTCAATGTGTTGGTGGTGGACGACCATCCCGCCAACCGCTTGCTCATGTGTCAACAGTTGGGGTACCTGGGCCATCAGTTCACAGCCGCCCAGAACGGCGCTGCCGGCTTCCAGGCCTGGCGTCAGGACCGTTTCGACCTGGTGATCGCCGACTGCAACATGCCCATCATGAACGGCTACGAACTCAGCCGCTCGATTCGTGAATACGAGCAACGCGAACAGCTGACGCCCTGCGTGATAGTGGGGTTTACGGCCAATGCGCAGCCGGAAGAAAAACTGCGCTGCATTGAGGCGGGCATGAACGACTGCCTGTTCAAACCCATCAGCCTCACGGCGCTGGAGCGGCAACTGGCACATATTGTTCCGCAACCCGCCAACCAGCGGCTGGACCTTGGCTGCCTGGATGCACTGACCGATGGTGATCCGCACTTGAGCAGGCGTTTGCTGGAGGAACTGCTGACCAGCAGTCGCCAGGATCGTCAGGAGCTGGTGACCCTGCGGGCCCGACAGGCGCCACCACAGGACATCATCGAACAGGCCCACAAGATCAAGGGCGCCGCGCGCATCGTCCAGGCGACCACACTGGCCGCACAGTGCGAAGCGCTGGAGCAAGCCTGTGCCAACGGCGATGACCGTTCAATGATCGATGCCGCGGTGAAGTCCCTGGAAACGCTTATGCAGGAACTGGAACGCATGCTCCATCTGCAGCTTCAGGAACTCAACAGCCAATAAAAGGCAGGGGCCAGCCCCTGCCTCATCGATCAGCAGTCGGTCAGTTTCAGGAAAATGGCCGCCAACTGTTCGATACCGGCTTGATCCTGAGGGGTAAAGCGCGCCAACGACGGACTGTCCAGGTCAAGGACGCCAATCAACTTGCCGTCCTTGACCAACGGCACCACCAGCTCGCTGTTAGAGGCGCTGTCGCAGGCGATATGCCCAGGGAACGCATGCACGTCCTCTACCCGCTGGGTTTGCCGCGATGCCGCCGCCGCGCCGCACACGCCACGACCGAACGGAATACGCACACAGGCGATCTGGCCCTGGAACGGCCCGAGCACCAACTCTTCATTGCGATTGAGGTAAAAGCCAGCCCAGTTCAGGTCGTCCAGCTGATTGAAAAGGAACGCGGAAAACTGTGCGCTGTTTGCAATGAAATCCCGCTCATCCGCCAGCAGTGATTCCAACTGCGCGCACAACATGGCATAGCCATCCAGGCCCGTGCCGGCGTGTTGTAGATCGATCATGGTTGACGCTCCAGCAATTTGAGGCCCACCCAGTAACGGGCGAATTGGTAGGCACACCGGCCGTTGCGATTGCCGCGCCCGGTGGCCCAGCGCACAGCAAGGATGTCGAGAGCCTCGTCACGCTGCCATTGCAGGCCGGCCTTGCTCGCCAGCTCGCCGATCCAGTGCTCGACCACGTCCAGGAAGTGTTCCTGGGTGAACGGGTAGAACGACAGCCACAGGCCAAAACGGTCAGACAAAGCGATCTTGTCTTCCACCGCTTCGCTTGGGTGCAGCTCGCCATCCACGCGCTTCCAGTTGTCATTGTCGCTCTGGTTTTCCGGCACCAGGTGACGACGGTTGGAGGTGGCGTACAGCAATACGTTTTCCGGTGCCTGCTCGAGGGAGCCGTCCAGCACGCTCTTGAGCACGCGGTAGTCGCCTTCGCCCGCTTCGAATGACAGGTCGTCGCAGAACAGGATAAAACGCTGCGGCAGCTTGATCAGCTGTTCCACCACTCGCGGCAGGTCGGCCAGGTGGTCGCGTTCGATTTCGATCAGGCGCAGACCGGCCTTGGCGTGCTGGGCCAGCAAGGCGCGCACCATCGATGATTTGCCGGTGCCACGCGAGCCCCACAGCAGCGCGTGGTTGGCGGGCAGGCCGTCGATGAATTGTTGGGTATTGCGGGCCAGTTGCTCGCGTTGCTTGTCCACGCCGATCAGGTCGGACAGGCGCATGTCCAGGCTCACTTCCAGTGGCAGCAGGAAGCCGGTGCGGCCTTCGCGCTGCCAACGGGCGGCGAGGCACTGGTTCCAGTCGATGGCTTGGCGTGGCGCAGGCAATAAGGGTTCCAGGCGAGCAAGTACCGCGTCGGCCCGCTCAAGAAAGGCATTCAATCGAGAATCCACGATTATTCCTCTGGCAAGTTCTTGCAAAAGATGGCGTATTGGCAACCCTGCGGCAGACCGCATGAGGCTGCGTAAAAAAACGATTCATGCCGGCCAAGCCAGAGCCTGTGGATGTTCAGCTATGCTTGCCGGGCGAAGGGAAACGTGAAGTGGTTCAACACTCGATGGATATCAAGTTCGCCCACCGCTTGTCTTATAAACAAGCCAGATTGACTGTGCTGGTCGGTTTCGTCTTGGGAACCTTGCTCAGCCTGATCCAAATCGGTATCGATTATGCCAGCGAAGACGCATCCATCAACCGTGAAATTCGTTCGCTGATCGAAATCAGCCACAATCCCGCCTCACGCATTGCCTACAACATTGACGCCGAGCTGGCCCAGGAACTCACCTTGGGCTTGTTGCACTCGCCTGCGATCACCCACGCCCAACTGATCGATAACAATGGCGTGGTACTCGCCGACGTTGACCGGCCACGCAAGGAAAGCTCCTACCGCCCCATCAGCGACTTCCTGTTTGGCGCCAGCCGTCACTTTGAAGACCGGCTGTTCCTCAGCCATATGCCCAACGACTCCCTCGGCGTATTGCGCCTGGATGTGGACACCTATGCCTTTGGCAGCCGCTTCCTGCATCGTGCGGAAATCACCCTGCTCAACGGTTTTGCCCGTAGCCTGCTGTTGACCGGGATCCTGTTGGGCCTGTTCTACGTGATGCTGACCCAACCGTTGGTGCGCATTATCCGTGCCCTGAGCACCAGCAAACAGGCTCACCTGGATTGCCCGCCCGGGCACGAAAACGATGAGATTGGCGTATTGGTGAACGTCGCCAACCAGCAATTCGAAAACATGGAGACCGAAATCCAGCAACGCCGCCACGCCGAGGACCGCCTTACCGAATACCTGGGGCAACTGGAAGACATCGTCTCGGCGCGCACCCTGGAACTCAAGGCCAGCAACCAACGCTTGAGCCAATCCAACGACGAGCTGGAAGCGGCCAAGATGACCGCCTTGGGCATGGCCCAGGCGCGGGCCGCGTTCCTGGCCAACATGAGCCATGAGATCCGTACGCCCCTCAACGGCTTGCTGGGCATGATCGCGCTGTCGCTGGACAGCCCGCTGAATGCCGAGCAGCGCCAGCAACTGTCCATCGCCCACGACTCCGGCAAGGTGTTGGTGGAGTTGCTCAACGATATCCTCGACCTGTCCAAGTTCGACGCCGGGCAGTTGGAGCTTGAGCGCATCCCGTTCGACCTCGGCGCCCTGGTGGAAGACACCGCCAACCTGCTGTCACAGAACGCCGCACCGAGTGTCGAGCTGACCTGCCTGATCGACCCGCAATTTCCCGCCCAGGTTATCGGTGACCCGACACGCGTACGGCAGATCGTCAGCAACCTGCTTTCCAACGCCTTAAAGTTCACCCGCTTCGGCCGCGTCGACGTGCGCCTGAGCGCCCATGACGGCCAGGTGAAAATTGAAGTGTGTGACACCGGCATCGGCATTGCCCAGGAAGCGCAGGTCAAGATTTTCCAGCCTTTCACCCAGGCCGGTGCGGGCATCACGCGCCAATTTGGCGGTACGGGCCTGGGCCTGGCGCTGACGCATAACCTGTGTGAGGCGATGAAGGGACGGCTGAGTATCAGCTCGGAAGTGGGCTTTGGCAGCCAGTTCTGTGCAGACCTGCCGCTGCCCACCCATCTGCCGGCGGCTCGGTACGCGCCCCTGGCCGGTGAGGTGATCGCTATTACCAGCGCCGACAGTGGCCTCACGGAACTGCTCACCACCCTTCTGCCCCACTGGGGGCTGACACCGCGCTGCTATTCGCGCCAAGAAGATGTGAGCGGCCCGCCCCCCGACCTGCTGATCACGGATTGCCCCGAGTGCCTGTTCCGCCTGCGCCCGACCAGCAGTGCCCCGATCCTGCTGGTCACCGCTTACGGCAACTTCATGCCGAGTGAAGAAGTCGCTGCCTTGGCGCCGTTACAGCAGCAGGCGCGCCCCTTGAGCCGCAATGCGCTGTACCAGATCCTGCAGCGCAACCTGCGCAGCGATACGCAATTGATCCTCGACCCCATCCAGATGGAATCCCCGCCATTGGCGCACCGGGCGCGCATCCTGCTGGTGGAGGACAACGCGGTCAATCAACTGGTGGCCAAGGGCATGCTCGGCAAGCTGGGCTGCGAAGTGATCGTGGCGGCGCACGGCGGCGAGGCGCTCAAGCGCCTGGAAGAGCAGCGCTTCGACATGGTGTTGATGGACTGCAACATGCCGGTGATGGACGGCTACGAGGCGAGCCGGCAGATCCGCCGCAGCGGACGCTGGCCGGACCTGCCCATTGTCGCCCTGACCGCCAACGCGCTGTCGGAAGAGCGCGAACGTTGCCGGGCGGCCGGGATGGATGACTACCTGGCCAAGCCATTTCGCCGTGAGGAACTCAATGCGTTGCTGGACCTTTGGGTGCCTAGGACGACAAGCCTTTGATCTGTGCCAGCAATTGATCCAGGCCATTGCGCAAGGCATCGGCCTGGTTCAGGTCAACGCCACTGTCACAGAGCAAGCGGGTTTTCAGACTATGGGCTTGGTCGTGCAACCTGACGCCCGCCTCGCTCAACCCCAAGTGCATTTCGCGCTCATCTAACGCACTGCGCTGACGCTTGACCCAGCCCAACTGCTCCAGGCGCTTGAGCAAAGGCGTCAGGGTGCCGGAGTCGAGCATCAGTCGCTCCCCCAGGGCCTTGACCGTAGGTTGCGCGGGCTTTTTGGCATGCCATTCCCACAACACCAGCATCGCCACGTATTGCGGGTAGGTCAGGCCCAGCTCATCCAGCATCGGCTTGTAGGCGCGGGTCACCGCCCGTGAAGCGGCATAGAGCTTGAAGCACAGCTGGTCGTCCAGGGCGAGGGACACGGTCGGGGCGGCGGTCATTTGAGCAGGGCTTCGATCTCTTGAGTCAGGTCCTGGGGCTTGGTGGTCGGGGCATAGCGCTTGACCACCGAACCGTCGCGACCGATGAGGAACTTGGTGAAGTTCCACTTGATGCCCTTGGAACCCAGCAGCCCCGGCGCCTGCTTCTTGAGCTGCACGAACAGTGGGTGGGCCTCGCTGCCATTCACGTCGATCTTCTTGAACAGCGGGAAGCTGACGCCGAAGTTCAGCTCGCAGAATTCGGAAATGGCCCCTTCGTTACCCGGTTCCTGCTTGCCGAACTGGTTGCAGGGAAAACCCAGCACCACCAGGCCCTGGTCTTTGTATTGCTGCCACAGCTGCTCAAGACCCTTGTACTGCGGGGTGAAGCCACACTTGCTGGCGGTGTTGACCACCAGGATGGCCTTGCCGGCGAAATCGGCCAAGGTCTTTTGCTCACCCTTGATGGTGGTGCACGGGATGCTCAGCAGGTTGTTGCTCATGGCAATGCCTCGATAGAGAGAAGTGGGGTAAACATAGTAGGCAATTCAATTGCGTGCAATTTAATTGACTGCATTGATACCCCATCATCATCCCCTGTAGGAGCCCGGGGGGGGGGGGGGGGGGGGGGGGGGGGGGGGGGGGGGGGGGGGGGGGGGGGGGGGGGGGGGGGGGGGGGGGGGGGG